>JAUVBO010000975.1 GCA_030591195.1 Pseudomonadota bacterium | reverse complement strand
GATGTCGAAGTGCCGGTAGACCTGAACCGAATCAGCCCCCACCACCTCGCCGCCGAGCTCGGCGGCGGCGCGAATCGCCAGGGCCGTCTTGTCGGTGGCGGTCGGCCCGACCACCACCAGCAGCGGGATCTCCTGCGGTAAGCAGGCGATCATCGTTCGCCGCCCTCGCCGGCGATCCCGACGGCCGTGGCCGCGAGGGCGAAGCCGCGCTCCAGCCGCAGGCGATCGATTCGGATCACCGCTATCCTCTCGCCGGACGATGGGCGTCCCGAGGCGCGAACCTCGGGTGTCAGCGCCATCGCCACCCCGTCGTCGAGCCCGATCCCCGCCCGGTCCATCTCGGCGAGCAGCTCCCGGGACCGAACCTCGGTCCGGTCCGCGGAAGCCGCCGCCAGCGCGAGCTGTGCCAGCGCGCGGTCGAGCTGCCGGCGCCCGCTGCGTGGGTCCGCCAGCGCCGCAACCAGCTCGCGCACCAGCTCGGCCGGGCTCGCATCCTGCAGCGGCTGTGGCACCCCCCGCACGCTCCAGGTATCGCCGCCAAAGGGCTCCACGTCCAGCCCCAGCCGCGCGACGAGGTCGGCGTGCTGCTCGAGGACCGCGGACTCGGCGGCCGTCAGCTCCACCGACGCGGGAACCAGCAACCGCTGAGCTGGTACGCGCGATCCCGCCTCGAGCTCAGAACGGAGGCGGGCCAGGGCGAGCTGGCCCCGGGCGGCCTCGACGTCGATCAGCACCAGCCCGCGCCGGTCCTCGCAGACAAGCAACGCGCCATCGACCGCCTGGCCGAGCACTCGCAACTTCGCCAGCTCTCCCGGCACTTCGTAGTCGCCCCCGTCCTCCGGGGCCGCCGCGGGCTGACCGTAGCCGACGGCCTCGCCGACATCGGCCGCCCGTCGCCCGCCGTCGAGCTGGGCCGACCAGAATCGTCGCGCCGCCGACTGCATCCGCCGCTGCCTGTCGAGCCGATCCTCGCGCTCGGCCGGGGGCTCGGCAGGGCGTGCGAGCTGGTAGGTCCGGCCCTGCGAGGCGGCGCCCTCCCAGGGCGACGCGGCGACGCCATCGGCAACGCAGCGTCTGACCGCCGCACAGACCTCGCGCTGCTCGCGAAACCTCACCTCCCTCTTCTGCGGGTGCACGTTGACGTCCACCGCCCGGGGGTCGACGTCGACGAACACTGCCCCCATCGGATAGCGTCCGGCGAGCAGCTCACCGTAGCCACCGAGCACAGCCGAGAGCAGCGGCCGATCCACCACCGGGCGACCGTTGACCAGCACCAACAGCTGGCGGGCGGAGGACAGCGTCTCCTCGGGCGGCGCGAGGCAGGCCTCGACGGCGATTCCCTCCTCACGCCGGGACATCGCACACAGCCGCCGCGCACGCCGTCCGAGCACGGCGCGTGCCCGCTCGAGCCGGCTCTCCGCGCACGGCAGCGAGAGCACCGACCGGCCGCCGTGCACCAGCGCTAGCCGGACGTTGATGAATCCACAAGCGAGCCGGTTGACGATGTCGACCACGTGTGCGGTCTCGGCCGCGGTGCTCTTGAGGAACTTGAGCCGGCCAGGCGTGTTGAAGAACAAGTCCTCGACCGTGATCGCCGTGCCAGCGCGTCTGGCCGCTGGCTGCCGCTCGACGATCTCGCCAGCCACCGCCCGCACGCGCCATCCCACCTCCTCCTCCGGACGTCGCGCGTGCAGCACCAAGCGCGAGACCGCCGCGACGCTCGACAACCCCTCTCCGCGAAAGCCGATGGTGTCGATCTGCTCCAGATCGTCCACCTCGCGCAGCTTGCTGGTGGCGTGACGCTGCAGGGCGAGCTCGACCTCTTCGCGGGACATCCCGCAGCCGTCATCGACCACACGGATGCGACGGCGGCCGCCGTCGTGTAGGTCGATCTCGATCGCGCGCGCTCCGGCGTCGAGCGCATTCTCGACCAGTTCCTTGACCACCGAGGCCGGCCGCTCGACCACCTCGCCCGCGGCGATCTGCGAGATCACCTTGGCCTCCAGGACGGCGATTCGACCGGCTTTCACCACCCTCGCTCGACTGGTCATGTCCCTTTACTTCGGCAAGTCGATCCCATACATTGCCGCCTGATGGTGGACGATCGCCCCGGGGCAGTAGATCCTGGCCCTCAGACCCGTTCGCTCACGCTGCGATACCGCTTCGACCCGGACCACCGGGTGATTGCCGTCACCGGCGCCTGCGGATTCCTCGGCACCCAACTCGTCCGCCGCCTCGAGGAAGATCGGCGCTATGCCCGCGTGCTCGCGATTGACGTCCGCAAGCCGTCGATTCCGCTGACGAAGACACAGTACCACAAGGTGGACCTGACGCAGCCCACGGCCGACGCCGCGGTGGCCCGGGTGCTCGAGGAGCAGGGTGCCGATACCCTGGTGCACCTCGCCTTCCTCTCGCGCCCGACCCACAACCGCGCCTGGGCTCACGAACTGGAGGCGATCGGCACGATGCACGTGCTCAACGCCTGCGCCGCCTGCGGCATCCGGAAGGTCATCGCGAGTAGCCTCACCGCGGTCTACGGCGCCAATCCACAGAACCCGAACTTCCTCACCGAGGACCCCCCGCCGCGCAGCCAGCCCGATGGTAGGTTCTTCTGCGACAAGCTCG
>JAUVBO010000047.1 GCA_030591195.1 Pseudomonadota bacterium | reverse complement strand
GGCCAGGAGCTGGATCACACCCCGCTGCCGCCGCCCCGATCGCCTCGCAGAGCTACGTCTGCCTCGCCCGCTGACGGTGAGGCCTCATGGCTCGCGCCGGGGGACCAGCCTCAGAGCTCGCGCCGGCCCTCGATCGCGCGGTGCAGGGTCACGCCGTCGGCGTACTCGAGCTCCCCGCCGATCGGCACACCGCTAGCGATCCGCGTCACCCGGAGCCCGAGGGGCTGGAGCAGCTTGGCCAAGTAGAGCGCGGTGGCGTCTCCCTCGACGTTGGGGCTGGTGGCGAGGATCACCTCCTTGACCTCGTCGCCACCGACCCGCTCGAGCAACGGCTGGAGCTTGAGGTCGTCGGGCCCGACGCCGTCGAGCGGCGAGAGCAGCCCGTGCAGGACATGGTACCGGCCGCTGAAGCTACCGGTGCGCTCGATCGCCATCAGGTCTTGGGGCAGGGCCACCACCAGGATCGTCGCCGGATCCCGCCGATGATCGGAGCAGATCGCGCACGGGTCCTGCTCGGTCAGCTGGCAGCAGGACGAGCACTGTCGCAGCTTGCTCTTGAGCTCGAGCAGCGCGTCTGCGAGCTGCCTGGCGTAGTCCTCCGGGGCCCGAAGAATGTAGAAGGCGAGCCGAGCCGCGGTTCGTTCGCCGATGCCCGGGAGCTTGGCCAGCTGCTGGATCAGCCGCGCGAGAGGGTCTTGCATCAGACCCGCGTCAGAAGAGGCCCGGGATGTTGATCATGCCACCGGTGATCTGCGCCATCTCCTGCTGGGCCAGCTCGCTCGCCTTGGCCAACGCCTGGTTCACTGCCGCCACCACCAGATCCTGGAGCATCTCGGCCTCGTCGGCATCGATGATCTCTCGCTCGATCTTGATCGACAGCAGCTGCTGCTTGCCGTTGACCGTCGCCACCACCATGCCGCCGCCGGCCGAGCCCTCCACCTGCTTGCGGGCGAGCCCCTCCTGGACGCGGGTGAGCTCTTGCTGCACCTTCTGCGCGGTCTGCAGCATCTGACTCAGATCAGGACCATCACTCATCAGTCTTCACCATCGACTTGGGTACGGATCCGCTGGATCTTCGCGCCGAAGCGCTGGAGGAACGCCTGGGTGATCGGGTGGCCTTCGGCCTCCTGGCGCAGCTTCTCGGCCCGCTCGGCACGCATCCGCGCCTTCTCCTGCGCCACCGACATCCGCACCAGCTCCGGCGAGGCCTCCTCCTCCGGACGCATCGGTCGGACGGTGATCTCGATCGGCTTGCCGACCAGGCGGGAGCAGATCTCGCCGAGGGCGGTGCGCCGATCGCGGTCCTCGGCCCGGACGAGATCGAAGGAGCCGGGAGGGTAGCCGAGGTCGATCTTGCCGTCGTCACCCCAGGCGAGCATCCGCGCGTTGACGTAGGCACTCGCCAGCACCGGGTGCTCGCGCTCGACCTGCTTCTGCAACCGCTGCCATCGCTCGAGCGGCGACCCGCCCACCACCTGTTGGGTCGAGCCCGCACCGTTAGCACCGTTGTCGCCGCTCGGCGGGGGCGCGGCCACCGGGCCGCCTGCGGCTGCGGGTGGTGGCGCGTCCCGGGCCGGCGGGCTGCTCGGCTGGGGCGCGGCCGTCGCGGGCGGAGCGACAGCCACCTTGCTCGACGAGGGACCTGGCCCGCCAAGACCTCGACGCCCGGGGCTCGGACGAGCGCCACCGCCACCGCCACCGCCGCCTGGAGCGCCAGGGGCTCCGCCGAGGCGTGACTCGAGCGACTCGAGCCGCTCGAGCAAGCCACCGAGCGGCAGAAGCGGCTCGGCGTTGAGCATCTCGAGCAAGGCCATCTCGAGCAACAATCGGGGGTAGGACGACCGCGCGATCTCCTCGGCCGCTCTGGCGAAGCGATCGAAGTGCTGCTGCAGCAGCTCACCGGCTTGCTCGCTCGCCTGCTGGCCCAGCTCGGTGAGCTCGACCTCGGTGACGTCGAGCAGGGCTCGCGGCTCCTTGCACGAACGGACCACGACCAGATCCCGCAGGTGGGTCAGGAAGGCCTGGGAGAACTGCGGCAGGTCCTGCCCCTGACCGAAGAGGCGATCGACCACCGTCAACGCCGCGGTCGCATCCCGATCGAGCACCGCCGCCGAGAGCTCGAAGAGCACCCGCCGGTCGGGCATGCCGAGGACCTCGGCCACCCGGACGGCGCTGATCTCCGCCTCGGCGCCGCTGACCTCGTGAGCGATCACCTGATCGAGCAGGCTCAGGGCATCGCGCACGCTGCCCTCCGAGGCGCGCGCGATCACCGCCAGCCCCGCCTCCTCCACCCGCACGCCCTCGTTGGCGATGACGTGCTGCAGGTGTGTGACCAGCTCGGGGATCTGCACCCGCTTGAAGTCAAAACGCTGGCAGCGCGACAGGATCGTCGCTGGAATCTTGTGTGGCTCGGTGGTGGCGAAGATGAAGACGACGTGCGGTGGCGGCTCCTCCAGCGTCTTCAACAGGGCGTTGAAGGCGCTGGTCGACAGCATGTGAACCTCATCGATGATGTAGATCTTGTTGCGCGCCTGGGCCGGCAGGTAGCGGACGTTCTCGCGCAGCTCGCGAATGTCGTCCACCCCCGTGTGGCTCGCGCCATCGATCTCGAAGAGGTCCACCGCCGAGCCCTTATCACGGCAAAGGCTGCAACGATCACACGGGGTCGGGGTCGGCCCCTCCTCGCAGTTGAGCGCCCTGGAGAGGATCCGCGCCACGGTCGTCTTGCCAACCCCACGAGAGCCGGTGAACAGGTAAGCGTGGTGGACCCGGCCGGCGGTGATCGCGTTCTGGAGCGTGCGAGTAACGTGCTGCTGGCCGACAACCTGATCAAACTGGCGCGGCCGGTAACGCCGGGCGAGGACCACGTAGCGGTCGGGAGAGGAGGCGCCGCTCTCGGCGCCTGGGGAACCTTCCGAAGATCCGCCCTTCTTCTTCTGCGCCATCGGTCGTCTCGGCAGGGCCACGGCGTTGTCTACGCGCCGCCATGCCAGCGCCTGTGCCTGGGGCACGGCGGCGTTGTCAGGAAGAATAAAGCGGCTTCGGGCACCCGGTCGCCCCGCTACCGTTGCTCCCTTCCGGGCCTGGCGGGGTTGACGAGGCTTCCGTCGCCCGAAGCCATATACCAAGTAACTTAGCGGCGGAGAGAGAGGGATTCGAACCCTCGGTACCTTGCGATACACACGATTTCCAATCGTGCACCTTCGGCCTCTCGGTCATCTCTCCACGACTAATGGTCGACTGCTCGTATTCAATTGTCACGGAGAGAGAGGGATTCGAACCCCCGGTACGGCAAGCCGTACACCTGATTTCGAATCAGGCGCCTTCGACCAACTCGGCCATCTCTCCAGCCATACACTAGACCTCTGACAGCGAGGGAGCATAGTGACCAAACCGTCGTTCGTCAACGGGTGACTGCTCGCTCTTCTGCCGGGTTTGAGTCGTCGATGGGGCCTATTGGCCGCGGGTGCTCAATGGTAGAGCAGCTGGTCGATCTGGCTTCGCAGCCGCTGCTGGCCGTGGAGGTCAGCGCGCGCGTCACCCCCGACCTGCGCCTGCTTCCAGCCAGCCAGCGCCAGGGTACCATCGGGGCTGACGCGGACATTCTCGATGCGCAGGTCGTTGTGGGTCACCCGCCCGCCCATGATCATCGCGTCGATCTTGCGGAAGAACTGCTCCACTGCCCCCATCCGGACGTAGGAGGCGCGGGTCAGCGGCGTACCAAGCGGTTGATCGTCGAAGCCGGCGTCACGGATCCTGCCGCGAAGACCCTTGCGGTCCAGCAGCGACTGACGGGCCTTGGAGTGGGCCTTGGCCCGCTGGACAACATCGCCAGTGCCGTGGAAATGCGCGCCGAGCGAAGTCAGCAGATTGAAGCTGCGAGCTTGTTTGGGAATTCCCCAGGCCCGGACGCGGAGGATCCGGCGCCGACCATGAGAGTGCTTGACGACCTTGGTGGTCTTGACCTTCCTGGTCACCCGTACCCGGCGGCCGGACCGGGCCCTGGGAGCTGTCACGCGTCCAGCGTCGCGATAGGTCGGCTCTCCACTGCCGCCCCAGTTGGCGCTCTGGGCAGCTGTCTTGGCGGCGTGTTGCTGCTGGGTCGTGACGGTGAACTCGCTCTTGCGCGCCGAGGCCACGCCCTCGAACGGTGGGGCGATGATCCCGAACAGCAAGACAGCAATCATGTGAGTCCAGCGTGCCACGCCCCACATCTAAGCAAGGAGCGCACCAACAAATCGGTCCAATGATTCCGTAATATTGGCCGGACGGGTGGCCGGTTGTATCGTGGTTTGATAGACGAGCTATTCGATTCTTGAAGATCTGAGATTGGCGAAGAAGCTCTTGAGAATCGCGGAACATGCGTCGGCTTGGACGCCGCTGATCACGGAGAGGCGGTGGTTGAGCCGGGGGTCTTCACACAGGGCGTAGAGCGTACGCACGGCGCCGGCCTTGGGATCCCGGCAGCCAAAGACCAGCTCCGGGACGCGGGCGTTGACCAAGGCACCCGCGCACATCGGGCAGGGCTCGAGGGTGACGTACAGCCGGGTGTCGACCAGCCGCCAGTTGCCGAGGGAGACCGCGGCCTGTCGCAAGGCGAGGATCTCGGCGTGGGCGATCGGGTCACCGTCCAGCTCGCGCCGGTTGTAGCCGGCTCCGATCACCTCCCGGTCGGCCACCACCACCGCACCGACCGGCACCTCGCCCTGCTCTGCCGCCCGCGCAGCCTGCTCGAGGGCGAGGCCCATATAGTAGTCGTGGTCGATCTTCATTGAGCGGCTACGGCCCCATCGGCTCGTGAGCTGCTCCAGGCTAGCTTCCAGGAGGGCTCGGTGGCAACAGGTAGCCTAGAAACGTCGGGGGGGGCGACAACAGTGGCCGCCAAGCGAGGGCGGTTGCCACGGGGATCTGGAGATTGAACCGCTAGATAGTCAATGATTTCAGGTGTGGGTGTTTGTGCGTATCATGGCACATTGGATGCAGTGTAGGAGGATGTCGCCGCAGGGAGCCTCGAAGGCTTCGAAACCGGCGGCAGAAAGTTGGATGCGCAAAAAATCCTACCTAACGCTCTGATCTGGTCCAGCGCATCGGAGATCAGATCCCCGCAACGACCCACCACACATCCTCAGATATCCGCCATCCGGGGCCCCGATTTGAATCGGGGCCTCTCGTCGTTTTGGACCCGAGGCTCTTGCGCCGGGGGGTGAGGCTGCATTCGTCCCGGGCAGTCGCGATCAGCGCCGGACACGGGGCGAGGCCTTGGAGCAATGGGGCGGGCCTTGCAGGGAGATCGGGTGTAAGCTGCCGTGGTCATGGGTGACGTCGTCATCATCGGCGCCGGGATCACTGGCTGCTGCGCAGCATACTTCCTCGCGCGGGCGGGTGTCTCCACGACCGTGATCGAGCGCTCGGAGATCGCCAGCCAGGCCACCGCGCACAACCCGGGGGGGCTCAATCCGCTCCATGGCCCGGGTATCCCGGGCGCAATGTCCGCCCTGGCCTCGCGCTCGTTCGAGCTACATCTGGACCATCGTGACGAAATAGCCCGCCTGAGCGAAATGGACCACACCCTGCGCCGGGTCTCGCGCATCGAGCTCGCATTCGATGAGACCCAGGTGGCCGAGCTCAAGGGATCGATGGCACGCTACAGCGACGCCGAGGGGTTCGCCGCCAGGTGGCTTGACCGCGCTGATCTACGACGGCTCGAGCCCCGCCTCGGCAGCGAGGCAGTGGGCGGCCTGCTGATCGATGGCAACGGCATGGTCGACAGCCGGGCCTATTCGGTCGCGATCTGGCGGGCCGCGCAGCAGCTGGGCGCCAGACTGATCCAAGCGGACGCGGCGGGGGTCGAGCACCACGGCTCGCGAATCAGCGCCGTCGAGCTCCACTCGGGACGATCGGTCAGCTGCAACGCGCTGGTGCTCACGACCGGGCCCTGGGTGTCCGCAGCCGAGCGCTGGCTAGGCCTGACCATCCCGGTGGAGCCGCTGAAGGGCGAGCTGCTGCTGGTCCGGATGCCCGGCGCGAGATTCCAGCATCACGTCTCGTGGGGTCCGATGGGAATCTACAACCTCCCGGACGGTCGCGCGTGGCTCGGAGGAACCCAGCAGCGGGTCGGGTTCGACGCTACCCCCAGCGCCCAGGGGCGCGAGACGATTGTGAAGGGCATCCGCCGGTTGGTCCCGCGGGCTGCTGAGGCGCCGGTGCTCGACCACGTGGCGGCGCTCCGCCCGGTGACGCCGGATGGACTGCCGATCATCGACCGAGCACCTGGCTGGGAGAACGTCTTCATCGTCACCGGCGCCGGGACCAAGGGTATCCTGATCGGTGCCGGCATGGGAGAGGCACTTGCGAAACTTGTCACGGGAGCGTCTCCGGACGTCTCGGTCGGGCCGTTTGCGCTCGACCGGTTCGACGCAGATCCTCTGCACTGACTGCGGCGCTTCCTTCGACGGCAGGTTCATGCCGCTGTGTGATCGTTGCGGCGGCATGACCGAGGCGATCTACGACCTGAGCGCCGTCGAGCTGCACCGCTCGTCAAACCCCTACATCCGGTTCCGCGAGCTGCTCCCGGTCAGCGACGATGCTCTGCTGCCGCGCGACGCCGCCTACACACCGACGATACATGCCCGACGGCTGGGCGCGTGGCTCGGCCTGCCGCGGCTCTACCTGAAGAACGAGACCGTGCTGCCAACGGGCACTACCAAGGACCGCGTGGCGGCTGTGGCGCTACCCTACCTCTACGAGTGCGGGGTCCGCAGCTTCTGCACCTCATCCACCGGAAACAGCTCCACCGCTTATGCACAGGCGATCCGGCGCTTTCCCGACGACTTCAGGATGGTCCTCTTCACCGCCTCGGACTTCCGGGACCGCGTCCAGTACGAGCCGTGCGACCAGGTCACCCACTACGTCCTGCGAGGCGCGAGCTTCGTCGAGGCCTTCGCCGTCGCCGGGGCCTTCGCCCGACGCAACGGGATCGTCTCCGAGCAGGGGTTCTTCAACCTCGGCCGCCGCGAGGGGCTCAAGCTGGCCTGGCTCGAGGCAGTGGACCAGGTGCCGGGGACGATCGACTGGTACGTCCAGGCAGTGTCCAGCGCGATGGGGGTCTGGGGAGTCAACAAGGCAGCCTGGGAGCTGTGCAGCATGGGTCGGATCTCGCGGCCCCCCCGCCTGCTGTGCGTCCAGCAGCAGTCCTGCGCGCCGATGGCCCGCGCCTGGGCCAGCAGCGCGACGTCGATTCACCCTCAGCACGTCGAGCAAGACCCCTCCGGCATCGCCCAGGCGATCCTCAGGGGCGATCCGACGCGGACCTACCCGTTCGTCCACAAGATCGTCGCCGAGAGCCGGGGCGCCATCACCTCGGCCAGCGAGGCGCGGATCCGCGAGGCGAGACGGATGGTCGAAGACCTCGAAGGGGTGAGCCCCTGCTTCTCCGCCGCCACCGCCCTCGCCGGCCTGATCGGGCTCGTCCGCCAGGGAGCTATCAGCCGGGCCGACACCTTCCTGGTCAACCTCACCGGCAGCGACCGTCCGGCAGCATCACGGGCCGGCTCGCAGCAAGCGAGGTGGCTGGTGCGCACCGAGGAGGGCTGGCGACCCGAGACGGCGCCTGCAGGACGCGACGACGTCTCATTGCCCTCCTGAGGAGCGAGTGGGGCGCTCGAGGAGCACCGCGTGCTGCTTGCCGCGGACCGTCGTCTCGGGTCGCTGGCGCATGACCCGTACCGTGCCTGCCCGCCGCCAGGTCTCGGCAGCCAGCCGCTGTCCACGATCCCCCCCTGCGAGCAGCTCGATCACGGCGGCAACTATCGCCGTCTCGTCGACCTTCCCCAGCCGCGGGTCTACCCGCAGGCAAAGCCGGCTCTGACCCCCGGCGTCCTCCTGCTCGACCCACTGGTAGTCCAGCGATGAGCCGCCATACCTCGCCGGGAACACCAGGTCGCTGAGCTGCTCGAGCTGCCGTATCGGCACCAACTGCCCCTCGCAGGTGATCGCTTCGAGACTGCGGATGCGGCGCAGGTGTGTGTCGAGCCCGAGCTGGCCGAACACGCAGCCGCAGGCCCGGCGCTCGACGGTGGCCGCGTCGCCGAGCTGCACGTTGATCATCAGCTTTGGCGCGTCGTGCGACAGCGACGTGAAATACAACGGACCGGCCGGGGTCCTCTGGGCCACGCCGAGCTCGGCGCTGAGCAGGTGCAGGTCACCGACCTCCGAGGCCTCTCCGCAGCCATAGGCGATGCCGCTGGTCTCGGTGGAGAAGTAGCGGTCGTAGACCGTCGCACCGGAGGCCTCGATCTCCTGCTGCTTGGCGGCGGTCAGGGGCTCGGAACCGACGATGAAGCAGGTGCCCTGAAGGTCGATCCGCCGGTCGATGGCGCGGCGGCAGACCCGCAGGGCCAGGCTGGTATAGCCCTGCACCGCGCACCGGGGGCTGGAGGCCTTCGTGGCCACGATCCAGTCGACGATCAGATCAACGCGGTCGAAGCCCGCTGCCTTCGGCCACGGCAGGGGCCGGCGCGCCAGGCGGCTGGCGACCAGCGCGAAGGTCATCGCCGCCCGACTCTCGAGACCTGGCCGGACGTCGCGGTCAGCAAGGAGCGCGAACCACTGGCAGGGCGGCTGGCCGATCTTGGCGTAGCGGAGCAAGTTGCTGATGCCGGTAGCCGCCGGAAGCCGTGGAAACCACAGCGCCAACGGTACGTTGTGCAGTCGGAGCATGCTGAACATAAGGTGGTCGTAACATGCTCTGTTGGCGAGCAGGCCGAGGTTGAGCTTGGCGCGCGTCGCCTGGCCGGTGCTACCCCCTGTCCGGACCTCGAAGCCCGAGCCGACCAGCGGGTTGGCGAAGCGATCCGCCTGGGCCTTGAAGGTGCGGAAGTCGACGGAGACGCCTTCGTCGAGCAGCCGCTGGAGGAACCCGTCGACCCCCCAGCGACGGACGCCATCGACGGCGTCACCGTATTGACAGCCGGCGCGGCGCAGCAACGGCAGGTAGGGGCTCTGAGGACTGTCGAACACGGCGCGAGACAGCAATCGGAGGAGCCGATCGCCGCGGGTCTCGAGACGACGGGCGATCTGCGCTCGCGCCTCGGCGAGTGAGACGGTGCGCCGGAGGAACGGTCCGAAGCCGGCGGTGAAGCGAAGGTAGGTGGTTAGCTGCTCGAACATCGAACGGGTCATTGGTATATCGCGCTTTGCCCCACCACGCATCCGCCGCGTTGATTCGCCGGATGAACGCGCCTATGATTCGCGCCTCGAGACCTCCGATTGGGATGAGCAGGTCGATGGCTGATTCGGAAGAAGCGACAGCGGCTGATTCAGAGCAAGCGACGCGCCAGGGCCCGCCGGCCCGTGACGCGCCGCGACCTGGAGCCGCAGGCGACCCCGGAGCGGCGGACGTCACAAGAGGCAGTGAACCGTGCCCGCCGGCCCGTGACGCGCCGC
>JAUVBO010000694.1 GCA_030591195.1 Pseudomonadota bacterium | reverse complement strand
CCGGCACGGATCCTGCTGGAGCGCAGCCGATTGAGGCGGCGAATCTGCCGCAGAGAAACGTGGTAGTGACGAGCGATCACCCGCAGGCTCTCGCCGGGTAGGACCTCGTGCTGGTAGCGATACGCGTCGGCGGGCTGGGGCCAGAGCCAGGCGCTCGCCACCAAGACAACCAGGCCCAGCGCGGATATGGGGTTGGCGCACCTCACGAAGCGGGTAGGCTAGCAAGGTGTGATGCCCTTGGCTAGATCCAATAGTCGCCCTCTTTCGAGTATGGCCAGTCACAGCGCGGACTAGGTGCTGCGGATTACAATTGTTCTCGGTGGTCAGCTTTTTGCCCGAGATCACTGGCGCGGTACTATTCCAGGTTCCGGCGGCCGCTCCGCTGGCGAGCTGCTCCCCTGGAGGCTAAAGATGGCCCTTCCCGAGCTCTTCGGTTCTTACCTGCTGCACCACTGCATCGCAGTCGGCAGCACCTCCGAGGTCTTCCTCGCCCAGACCACCGGAGAGTTCCCGCGACTCTGTGCCATCAAGCGAATCCGCCGCGAGCTCTACGCCCTGCCGGACTTCGAGCAGCGCTTTCGTCAGGACGCGGCGCTGCTGGTGCGGCTGGCCCACGGCAACGTCGTCCAGGTGCTCGAGGTGGGGATGGTGGACGACCAGCCGTTCGTCGCGATGGAGCAGATCGACGGACTGGACCTCGCCGCCCTCGTCGGCGAAAGCGGCCGGCAGGGGCCGCTGCCGGCCGAGTTCGGGATCTACGTCGCGATCGAGATGTGCGAGGGCGCCAGCCACCTGCAGCTGCGACGCCGCGAGGAGGCATCGGGCACCAGCTTCGCCCACGACACCGCCTGGCCGCTGGAGGTGATGCTCTCCTTCGATGGAGCAGTCAAGATCGTCGACCTCGGCTCCTTCGGGGCCCTGCGGCTGGGAAGCCAGCCGGTAGCGCGGATCTTCCGCAGCCCCGGCTACGCCGCGCCCGAGGTGATCCTCAAGCGGCCGATCGACATCCGGACCGACATCTTCGCCGTCGGCCTCGTCCTGTGGGAGTGCCTCTCTGGCGAGCGGCTGGTGGCCAACGACCCTGAGGGCTTCGTCCGTCAGGTCCTGGCTGGCACCTGGGAGGCTCCGCCGGTCCGCCGCCAGGACGTGGCCGGCGACGTGATCTGTCTGGTGGCCGAGTGCCTGGCGATCGACCCGGACCGGCGCCCCGCGAATCTGGAGCAGGTGCGACGGCGATCGGTTGACGTGCTGCGGCGGATCGCGCCGGCCTACGGATCGGCCGCCCTGTCGCGCCTGCTCTGGCGTCGCTGCAGCGCGCTGATCGCCGACACCGAGGAGCTAACCAGCCGGGTCGCGCGCCAGGCCCCCACGCTCGAAACCCCCGCGCCCAGCGGCCAGACCCAGACCTACGGCAAGGCCGGAACCGAGGACCGTGAAGTGGTCGCGGATCCGCCCGAGCTGCAGATCGGCGACCGGATCCCTGGCACCCGCTACCGGCTGGTGCGCCCGCTGGGCCGCGGCGTCAGCGCCGAGGTCTTCGCCGGTCAGCACGTCGATCTCGAGCGGCAGGTGGCGATCAAGATCCTCTCGCCGAAGATGGCCAGGAGCTCCGCGGCGATCGCCCAGTTCCGGCTCGAGGCGCGGGCCTGCAGCCGCATCTCGCACCCGAATATCGTCGACGTGATCGACTTCGGCGAGCTCGACGACGGCCGCTTCTTCTTCGCGATGGAGCTGGTCGAGGGGCGCTCGTTGGCCGAGGTGCTGGCTGACGAGCAGGTGCTCTCGCCAGCCCGGGCCGTCGGTATCTTCCGGCAGATCACCAAGGCCCTCCGGGCCGCACAGGGTCACGGGATCATCCACCGCGACAACAAGCCAGAGAACGTGATGCTGGTGACCAGCCACGACGGTCGCCCCGACTTGGTCAAGCTGCTCGACTTCGGCGTGATGGCCTTCACCGGCGACGCCGCCAGCAGCCGGATGGGCACCCCGGGCTACATGTCCCCCGAGCAGGTCCGCGGCGAGGCGCCCACCGCGGCGATGGACATCTACGCCCTCGGCAGCACGATGTACGAGACCCTCTCGGGGGAGACGCCCTACCCTTACAAGCCGCTCGAGGCCTTCCTCCGCAAGCAGCGCCAGAGCCCGCCGCCAGCGCTGAGATCCCACGAGACGGCCCGTCAGGTGCCACCGGCCATCGAGCGCGTCGTCCACCGAGCTCTCGAACGTGAGCCCGAGGCCAGGCACGGCTCGATCGAGGAGCTCGAGGCCGACCTGCTCCGGGCTCAGCGCGAGGCAGCCCTCGAGACGGACTGGGACGACCTGCCGGAGCCCGACGCGACCGCAGCGCCCGGGGTCGTCAAGCGCCCCCGACACACAGGCAGCGCGGCGCGCAGGCAGACGGGGATCTTCATCGGAGGGGGGCTCTTGGCCGCGCTGACGCTGGTGGTGCTCGTGGTGCTGCTGGCCCGCCACACGGCCCCCGCTGCGCCCACCCCCGCTGCACCGACAGCCGCGGCGAGCCCGCCCCGCGGCAGCCCCCCCACACCGGCACCACACCAGCGAGCGGACGCGGCGATCAGGCGCTCGCTCGCGGCGATCGAGCGGGCCATCGCCCGCGGCCACTTCACCCACCCCGAGGGCAAGAGCGCCCTCGACCTGCTCGAGCGCGTGGGGCAGCTCGACCCGGACAACGCCAAGGCGACGCGACTGCGCCAGCGGATCGTCGAGGTGCTCGCCGGCGCCGCCGACCGGTTGACAGCGGCAGGGATGCACGACTCGGCCCAGACCCTCTACCACGAAGCGCTGCTGTTCGATCCCGCCTCCGAGCGCCTCCAGCGAGCGATCAAGCCCGGGGCGATGGTTGAGGCACGAGCAAGGCGCCGCCCGGCGCCGACGGCGGCCCGGCTGGCCTGGCTGATCTCGAAGATCCAGCAAGCGGTGCTCGACGGTCGCTACATCAGCCCGGCGGGGCGCAGCGCGCTGCACTTCCTGGTGCTGCTCAAGCGCCTCGACCCGAGCGGCGAGCGGTCCAACGCCATCGCCCGAAAGATGTCTCGCACCCTGCGCCAGAACGCCGACCGCCAGTGGGCCGCCGGCGACCGAGAGCGCGCCCGCGAAGTCTACCGGTTGATCGCCCTGCTCCGCCCAGAGGACGCGGTGGCCCGTCGGCGAGCGGCGTCGGCTCCCGTCGACGGTGGCGCGGGGGCACCGATCAAGCGCACCGATCCCGGCCTCGCTCGCCGGCTGGTGACCGAAGGCCGACGCCTGCTGCGGCAGGGCAAGCTTGCCGAGGCCCGGGCGCGGTTCCTCGCCGCGGTCAAGGCCGACGGCCGCGACTCACGGGCGGTGACCGGACTCGCCACCGTGTCGTTCGAGGAGGCTCGCTACGCCGAGACGGTGGAGCTCGCCGAGCGCGCCGTGGCCCTCGACCGGCGGCAGCTGCAGGCGCACCTGCTGCTCGGCGACGCCTACTTCAAGTTG
>JAUVBO010000341.1 GCA_030591195.1 Pseudomonadota bacterium | reverse complement strand
GGGTCGGGGCAGCCGTCCTTGTCCTCGAAGCCGTCCTTGTCCTCGGGTTCGTTGGGGCAGAGGTCGTCGACGTCGAGAATGCCGTCCTGGTCGTTGTCCGGGTCGGGGCAGCCGTCCTCGTCCTCGAAGCCGTCCTTGTCTTCCGGATCGTCGGGGCACTTGTCCTTGTCGTCGGGGATGCCGTCGCCGTCGCGGTCGAGCTCGTCGGCCTCGGGGCAGCCGTCCTCGTCCTCGATGCCGTCCTTGTCCTCGGGCTCGTTGGGGCACTTGTCCTCGACGTCGAGGATGCCGTCACGGTCGTTGTCCGGATCGGGGCAGCCGTCCTCGTCCTCGAAGTCGTCGAAGTCCTCCGGACGATCGGGGCACTTGTCGACGTCGTCCTTGATCCCGTCGCCGTCACGGTCGCCGATCGAGGGCTCGAAGATGAAGCCCATGAAGGCGCGGACGTCTGGCGAGCCATACTGGTGGTTACCCGCGCTGCCGCGGATGCCGCGCCCGGCGCCGAAGGTGAAGTAGGAGTTGCGCGCCAGGTAGAGCTTGAAGCCCGCGAGTATCTCGTGAGCCGAGTTTTGCTTGTCCGGGTCGAACGGTGCGCTGAGGCCGGTCTGCCCGACGATCTCGGCGACGAAGTCGACGCGGCGCTTGACGAGCGCCAGCGAGGCGCCGAAGCCGTAGCGCAGGTGATGGCTCGTCTCGAGCTCGCTGCCGGTGCCGCACTGGGGACCCGCTTCCGGGTCGCTGGTGGGGTCGGACGGCGGGGAACAGGTGCGGCTGTCGGTCCAGCCGTCGTTGCTGCCAAACCGGAAGACGCCGCCGATGTTGAGCGCCAGCAGCAGCCGACCGCGGAACAGCTCCTTGTCGATGACCACCGTCGGCGCTACACCGAACCGACCGGAGCCGAGGAACGCCTCCTTGTCACCGGTCGGCAGGTTGAACGACGCGACCACGCCGAGGCCCACGGGGTGCTTGGAGGTGTTGAGGATGCGGCCCTTGAGGTGCACCGCGAGGTCGCCGGCGCCCTGGGCGTCGACCTTGCCCTGATCCTTGGTCGTCGGGTCCGGGCTGGTGTCGCCGGCCCAGAAGGTCAGCGGGAGCCCGAGGCCGACCTCGAAATGCTTGAACAGGCCGATTGCCGCCTGCAGGTTACCGGTCACCATGTTGGCGACGTCGAAGCGGCTGCACATCGACGTCCCATCAGGGCACCAGTCCGTGTTGCCGTTGACGTCCACCGGCGCGCCCCGCATGGCCAGCGGCATGTGTGACCAATTGATCACCAGTCCGAAGCTCAAATCGAGGTGCCCGAGGACCTGCGACGCGTTGAGCGTGATCAGTCCCTTCGAGTCGATACTGGGCCGGAACAGCTGCAGATCGATAGGTCCGCCTGATTCTTGCGCCAGGGCCGGAGCCGCGATCATCAAGGCAGCTCCGAACGCGAGGAGCCGAACAGGGTGGGTTGGGCGATGGCGCATCACATCTCTCTGGGTTCCCCCGGATGGCCACTGACATCCAGGAAACAGTGAAAAATCAGCTATATACACCCACAACTCGTTGACCACCATTACTATAGCGGCCTGCCTTTGTCAACTTTCACATGAGGCAACCAACCGTGGTCATTATGAAAGCCGCCAACTGAGGGCGCGTGGCACCCGTTCGACCAAGCTATAATCAGCCACTGCGCTGGAGGTTCCATGTTGCTCGCTTTTTCGACAGCCACCCTCGACCCGGCTCTGCCGGCTGACGCCGCCGTGGCGCGCTTCCGCGCCCTCGCCGACGGTGCTGGCGCTGCGGCATTGGCCGTGGCCGTGGATCCCCGGCTCGGGTCTGCGCAACAGGCGGCGTGGATCGAGTGCTTCCGCGCCGGGGGTGTCAGCTGTGCGGAGGTCGCCCACCCCTTCGTGTTGGCGGGCCGGCGCAGGGGACCGATGCTGACGAGCGACGACCGGGACGAGCAGCGCGCGGCGGCCCGGCGGACCGTGGAGACGATCTACATGGCCGCTGACCACCAGGTGCCACGGGTCGTCGTCTATCCCGGGGTGCTCGACTTGCGTCCAGCGGTGGAGCAGCTGCAGCGGGCCTTCGCTTTGGCGGAGGAGCCGCCCCACGACGAGCTGGCCGCCCGGCGGCTGACGCTCGCGGCGCCGGCGCTCGACGGGGTTCGAGCCGGGCTCGAGCTATCGCTCGAGTCGGCCGCGAGGCTCGGCGTCGAGGTTGCCCTGCCGGGCCCCTGTCCTTGGCCTCACCAGCTGCCGTGCTGGCTGGAGGTCGAGGGGCTGCTGCGCGAGTTCGCCGGGGCACCCCTCGCTCCGATGTTCTTCATGGACTGGGCCCACGCGGCTGGCGAGCTCGAGACCCTCGACCGGTTTCCCTCATCGACACGCGCGGTGCGCGTGGCCGACGCCTGCGGCCTGCGGCTTCGGCTGCCCCTCGGCGCGGGCGAGGCTCGCTGGCCGACGCGCTTCGCAGTTGCTGGGGAGGAGGAGGAGGTCCGATCAGCCGGCCTGATCCTCCTCGCCGATCCCCCTCCGGTCGCCCGTGGGGCGGACAAGGGGGTACCCTCGGCGGCGCCCGAGGAGGTGGTGATCACGCTCGACCAGGGGTGTGCCACCGACGAGCTTCGGCGAAGCCTCGACTGGGTCGCCCGGGAGATCAGCAGCTAGGCAAGCGGGGCTTGGGAGTGGACCCGCTGCCCGTTCATTCTGGGGTTGAGCGCAGCGAAACAAGCGACCGGAGGGAGCTATCCGGTGGGGTGAATTGCCTGCTGCAAGCCGCAGGCAAGAGGGGGCCGGGGCGGCCACCTGACTGTCAACACAGGGGCGGCCCCTGACATTATTCCAGCGCGATGTTCTTGCGGTTGCAGACGTTGCGCAGCAGCCGCCGCCGAGCGGGATCGAGCCGGCGATAGGATGACTTGGCCAGGCTGACGTCGTTTGTGTAGCAGGCCGCGGCGCCCTGGATCTGCAGCGCGTCCCGGGTGGTGCGCTGGATCCTGAGCTTGATCACCTTGCGGGCCAGCGCGATCGCCGCGCCGTGTCTGCCCTCGACGTAGGCCTTGCGGGCTTGAGCCAGCAACGCGGCAGCCTGCTGCTTCTGTTCGGCCGTCGGACCCTTCGGTTGCTCCGGTGGATCCGGCTGCTTCGGGCGCGGTCTCGGGCGAGGCCTGGGGCGAGGCCTCGGCCGCACCGCGGCCACGGCCGGCTCACACTTGCTCGCGGTGTTCGCCGCGTCGGTGTCGTCCGGGATCAGCTCCTTGACCGCGGCCGCCTTGATCGCCGCCGGCTCGCACTCACCCTTGGAGACGTGGGCGTTGATTGTCTGCAACATCTGCGCGAGGTACTTCGAGCGGGCTTCCTTGTACTCGGGGTTCTCGGCGCGCTTCTTGGAATAGACGCTGTCGTCCGGGATTCGGTTGAACAGCTGCAGCGCCTCGACATAGGCCAGCTGGGTGGTCTTGGCCACCGCATCCTCGAAGGTGCGCTTCCACTGCTGCTCCGTGCGGGCGCGTTCGCAGTCGGCGCTCGCCTGCTCCTTGGCGTCACCGCTGAGCTTCTTGCAGTGCTCCTGCACGATCGCCCACGACTCGTTCTCCATCGCGGTCGTGATCGAGACGACGAGCTTGCTCTGATCCCCGGTCGGCTGGTCGATCTGGGCCGACGGCGTGTCGGCGGTCGCACCGCCGAGGTCGGGCTGGGGAGTTGGACCTCCGCCCGGCAGCACCAAGCGCCAGACGAGCACGCCGATGGCGATCATGGCGACCAGGGCGACGCCGATCCAGAGGCCGCTGCCACCGCCTCCAGCGGTCGTGGTATCGACCACCACCGCGTCCCGCTCGAAGTCGAAGTCCTCGCCGGGGGAGACGAAGCGCAGCCGGACGTGACCGAGGTCGATCAGATCGCCGCGGCGGAGCTCGACCTTGTCGTATTCCTCACCGTTGACCCGCACGCCGTTGGCGCTCTGGAGGTCGACGACCGTGTAGCGCCCATTGTCCTCGACCACTCGACAGTGGTGGCGCGAGATCGACCGGTGGTTGACCACCAGGTCATTGTCCTCGGTTCGACCGAGGACCATCACCGGCTTGGTGAGCACGAACTCCATGCCAGCGAAGTTGACCGAGACACAGACCAGCCGCGCGACGTCCTTGGCGTCGGTGCGCGGCATCTCGGTGGTCTGCATCGTGTCGGTGACTTCGATCTGCTCGGTCTTCGCCTCGCTGACCGCCTCGCCGCCGCGAAGCCCCTCGGGCCTCTTCGTCGTCTCGGCGTCCTCGGGGGCCTTGTCCGCGCGCGCGGCGGTAGCCACGGCGCCTTCGAGCTTCAGCCCCAGAACGTAGTCGCCGATCTGAATCCGGTCGCCTTCGGTGATGGCGACACGGCCGGAGATCTTGTTCCCGTTGACCTTGATTCCGTTGTAACTGTCGAGATCTTCGATGAAGACGGCGCTGTTGTTCTTGAGCAGCCGCGCGTGTCGGCGTGAGACGTTCCGCTCGGTCAGACGGATGGTGTTGCCTTCCTTCCGTCCGATCGAGATCTCGTCCCGGATCAGTGGGACGACGGTCGTCTTACCCTCATCGTCCTCGATGATCAGCTTGATCATGCTCGTGGCTCAAGCGCTCTCGCAGATACACCAGCGTGACATGAGATCAGCAACAATGTCGCTTAGATCTCAAGAACATATAATCTAGGCGCCAGGGGCAATCCGTGTCAAGGGCCATCGGAGAGGCCTGCAATGACCGCGGAGAGACGCACAATCCTCATCGACGCCCCGCTCGCGCTAGCCAAATATTGCTCGAGGGCGGCGACCGTCTCTGCCCGCGGATGTCCGATGGCAACCGCCCACCCTTCCTGACGGGCGCGGCGCGAGGCTTCCCTCAGGCGAACATCGATTCTAACAGGGTCATGGGTGTCATCCAAAAACACATCCCGGGCCACACAGGGCACTTGCGCCCGCCGCGCGACCGCGCAGATCTGACTGTCGGGCGCCGTCCTCGAGTCGACGAACCAGAGCCCGCGGGCGCGTACGCCGCGCATCAAAACGCTGAGCGTTTCAAGATCGGCCGAGAGCGCCGATCCCATGTGATTGTTGATGCCGACGGCATCGGGCACCCGCTCGAAGCAATCGTCGAGCAGGGTCTGCACCGTCTGGGTGGGGCTGCTGACGGCCAGCACCAGCGGCGCGTCGGT
>JAUVBO010000458.1 GCA_030591195.1 Pseudomonadota bacterium | reverse complement strand
GATCTCGAGGCCGGACCCGACTGACGTAGAGGAGAGAACCGATGACGCGGCCCGTTGCTCCCTCTGGTGCCGCGGATGCGCTCCGGGGTCGCCGCGCTCCAGAGTCGCCGCACCGCGCCCCCCCCACGCCCGCTTCACCGGCCGGGGGGCCCCGGGGACTTTCCGACCCCCGGCTGGAGCGCGGCGCCTGTGGGGTCGGCTTCGTCGCCCAGCTCCACAACGTCAAGTCGCGGGCGATCGTCGAGCAAGGCCTCGAGGTGCTCCACCGGCTCGCTCACCGCGGCGCCTGCGGCGCCGATCCGCAGACCGGCGACGGCGCCGGGATCATGCTGCAGATCGCCCATCGCTTCTTCGAACGCGAGGCCCGGCGGCTCGGCCTCGAGCTGCGTGGACCGCGGCGATATGGCATCGGCCAGCTCTTCTTGCCTTCCGACCTCGCCGCCCGCCAGGCCTGCGAGCAGATCGTCGCCGAGGTCGTCGAGGAGGAGGGACAGCTGCTGCTCGGCTGGCGTGACGTGCCGATCGACACCGCCTGGGTCGGGCGGGTGGCGCGGCAGGTGATGCCGGTGATCCGCCAAGTGATGATCCGGCTGCGCCGGGTCCCACCGAGCGCCTTCGAGCGCAAGCTCTACGTGATCCGCAAGCTGATCGAGAACCGGGTCCGCCGGCGGGGCGCCGACCCGGACCACCGCTTCCACGTCGCGAGCCTCTCCTGCGAGCGCATCGTCTACAAGGGCTTGCTCTTGCCCGAGCAGCTGCAGCGCTTCTTCCCGGATCTGCAGGACCCCGAGCTGGTCAGCTCGATCGCCGTGGTCCACTCGCGTTACTCGACCAATACCTTCCCCACCTGGGACCTGGCCCAGCCGTTCCACTACATCGCCCACAACGGCGAGATCAACACGCTGCAGGGCAACCGCAACTGGATGCTCGCCCGACGCAGCCAGCTCCAGTCAGCCAAGTTCGGCGGGAGCCTCGACCGGCTGTTCCCGATCATCGTCCCCGACAAGAGCGACTCGGCCCAGTTCGACAACATGCTCGAGCTGCTGCACCTCGGCGGCCGTAGCCTGCCCAACTCGATGATGCTGATGATCCCCGAGGCCTGGCAGCGCGACGAGCAAATGGACCAACGACGGGTCGACTTCTACCGCTACTGTTCGTCGCTGATGGAGCCCTGGGACGGTCCGGCGGCGATCGTCTTTTGCGACGGAAACATCGTCGGCGCGACCCTCGACCGCAACGGACTGCGCCCAGCGCGCTACCTGGTCACCGACGATCACCGGGTGGTCTTCGCCTCCGAGTCCGGGGTGATCGACGTGCCGCCCGCGCGGGTCGTGAGCAAGGGGCGGCTGCAGGCCGGCCGGATGCTGCTGGTCGACACCGCCGAGGGCCGGATCCTCGACGACGAGGAGGTCAAGAACGAGATCGTCGGCCGCTTCGCCTACGGCCGGTGGCTGGAAAAGAACGTCTTCTTGCCCGAGCACCTGCCGCCGGCCGACCCGCCGCCGACCCTCGCCGGCGAGCCGCTGCTGCGGCTGCAGCGGGCCTTCGGCTATACCGAGGAGGAGCTGCGCCGGGTGATCGGCGAGATGGCGACCACCGCCCACGAGCCGGTGGGCTCGATGGGCGCCGACACGCCCCTCGCCGTGCTCAGTCGCCAGGCGCCGACGCTCTTTCACTACTTCCACCAGCGCTTCGCCCAGGTGACCAACCCGCCGATCGATCCGATCCGCGAGAAGACGGTGATGAGCCTCGAGACGGTGATCGGTCCGGAGGGCAACACCTTCGACGAGACCCCCGAGCAGTGCCACCACCTCAACCTGCCCGGGCCGATGCTGACCAACCAGACCCTCGCCCGCCTCGTCGCCCTGCGCGAGAGCGTGTTCGAGGCCACGCGCCTGTCGTTGTGCTACGAGGTCACCCCGAAGGTCGACGGCCCCGAGGACACGCGGGGTGGCGCGCTCGAGCTCGCAGTGGCCCGGCTCTGCGACGAGGCGCTCCAGTCGGTCGACGACTTCAAGAGCGTGCTGATCCTCAGCGACCGCGGCGTCGACGAGCGCCACGCGGCGATCCCCGCGCTGCTCGCGGTCAGCGCCGTGCACCAGCACCTGGTGCGCGAGGGGATCCGGATGCAGGCCGGCATCGTCGTCGAGACCGCCGAGGCGCGCGAGGTCCACGACTTCGCGCTGCTGGTGGGCTATGGCGCCGGGGCGATCAACCCCTACCTCGCCCTCGACACCATCGAAGCGCTGGTGGCCGATGGGCGCCTCGAGGGTGACGCGGCGGAGGCCCAGGACCGCTACCTCCAGGCGATCGACTGGGGCCTGCTCAAGGTGATGTCGAAGATGGGGATCACCACCATCGAGTCCTATCGCGGCGCCCAGGTCTTCGAGGCCGTGGGCCTCGAAGAGGCGCTGGTCGAGCGCCACTTCACCGGCACGTCCTCGCGCGTCGGCGGAATCGGACTGGCGGAGCTCGACGACGAGGTGCGCCGGCGCCACCAGCGCGGCTTCGGGGCGCCAGAGGATGACTCCGGCAGCGGACGACTGCCGTTCGGCGGCGTCTACCAGTGGCGCCGGCGGGGCGAGGCTCACCGCTGGACCCCGGAGGCGATCGCCACGCTGCAGCACGCCACCGCCCGCAACGACCCCGCGCTGTTCGCCGAGTATTGCCGCCTGGTCGACAGCGAGGAGCAGACCATCCGCTCGCTGCTGGCGATCGACGACGACCCTGCGCGAGGGGTGCCGCTCGAGGAGGTCGAGCCGGCGGCAGCGATCATCGAGCGCTTCGTCACCGGCGCGATGTCCTTCGGCTCGATCAGCGCCGAGGCCCACGAGACCCTCGCCGTGGCGATGAACCGCCTCGGCGGTCGCAGCAACAGCGGCGAGGGAGGCGAGGAGCCCCACCGCTTCACGGTCGACGAGCACGGCGACCTGCGGCGCAGCGCGATCAAGCAGGTCGCCTCGGGGCGCTTCGGCGTCACCGCCGAGTTCCTGGTCAACGCCGACGACCTGCAGATCAAGATCGCCCAGGGGGCCAAGCCGGGCGAGGGGGGCCAGCTGCCGGGGCACAAAGTCGACGAGCGGATCGCCACGGTGCGCTGCTCGACGCCAGGGGTGATGCTGATCTCCCCGCCGCCGCACCACGACATCTACTCGATCGAGGACCTGGCCCACCTCGTCTACGATCTCCAAGCGATCAACCCACTGGCGCGGATCAGCGTCAAGCTGGTGAGCCAGGCGGGCGTCGGCATGGTGGCAGCCGGCGTCGCCAAGGCTCACGCCGGCTGCGTGGTGATCTCCGGCTTCGACGGGGGCACCGGCGCGGCGCCGCTGTCGAGCATCCAGCACGCCGGCCTGCCCTGGGAGCTCGGCCTGGCCGAGACCCAGCAGGTGCTGCAGAGCAACCTGCTGCGCGACCGGGTGCGGGTCCAGGTCGACGGCGGCATGCGCAGCGCGCGGGACGTGGTGATCGCCACGCTGCTCGGCGCCGAGGAGTATGGGTTCGCCACCGCGCCGCTGATCAGCCTCGGCTGCTGCCTGCTGCGCAAGTGCCACCTCAACACCTGCTCCACCGGCATCGCGACCCAGGACCCCGAGCTGCGCCGCCGCTTCACGGGCACGCCCGAGGCGGTGGTCAGCTTCTTCACCCTGCTCGCCGGCGAGATCCGCCGAGCGATGGCCCGCCTCGGCTACCGGACGATCGAGGAGATGGTCGGACGCGTCGAGCGCCTGCGGGTGCGCGACGACATCGGGCACGGCAAGGCCCGCGCGCTCGACCTCGGGCGGCTACTGCACCTCGTCGCGCCGGACGCCCAGCGCCACTGCGCGACGATGATGCCCTGGTCGCTGGAGGACCACGTCGACCGCCCGCTGCTCGACGCGGGGGTAGCCCGGGCGATCTCCACCCGAGAAGCGATCGAGCTCGAGGCGACGATCGGCAACAGCCAGCGAGCCGCCGGTACGCTGATCAGCGGCGAGGTGGCTCGAGCCCACGGCAGCGCGGGTCTGCTGCGAGACACGATCCGGCTGCGCTTTGCCGGCTCGGCCGGTCAGAGCTTCGGCGCCTTCCTCTCGCCCGGCGTGAGCCTCGAGCTGCTCGGAGACGCCAACGACTACCTCGGCAAGGGGTTGTCGGGCGGGCGGATCGTCGTGCGGCAGCCACCCGACAGCCGCCTGGTCGCCGAGGACAACGTGATCGTCGGCAACACCGTGCTCTACGGGGCGACCTCGGGCTCACTCTACGCCGCGGGCATCGCCGGCGAGCGCTTCGCGGTGCGCAACAGCGGCGCGCGGGCGGTGGTCGAGGGCGTCGGCGACCACGGCTGCGAGTACATGACCGGCGGGGTGGTGGTGGTGCTCGGCGAGACTGGACGCAACTTCGCCGCCGGGATGAGCGGCGGGGTAGCCTACGTCTTCGACCGCCGCGGCGACTTCCGCAGCCGCT
>JAUVBO010000045.1 GCA_030591195.1 Pseudomonadota bacterium | reverse complement strand
GGCGTCCGGCTAGCGGCCGAGCGGCTCGGCGGGTGGATCAAGAAACGCCGCTGGTTTGCCGCGGCGAAGCAGGCCGCCGGCAAGGCGCTGTCGCGCAGGAAGGTGTGGGTCGAGCGAGCCGGGGACGTGCCCGAGATGACCAAGATCCCCCAGCGGGAGGCACTCTTTGGCAGCGAGAAGGTGGTGGCCTACAAGGTCACCGACCAGGCGAGCGGCGCGGACTACGAGGATCCGGAGCAGCCCGCGAAGGCGCCGATCTTGGTGCTCGGCGACAGCTTTTCGCGGGTCTTTCAGACCGACGATCCCGAGGCCGCCGGGTTGATCGCCAACCTCGCCTACGAGCTGCAGCTCCCGCTAGGCTCGATCGTCAACGACGGCGGCGCCTCGACCCTGGTCCGTCAGGCCCTCGCTCGCGACCTCGACCAGCTCGAGGGCAAGAAGCTGGTGATCTGGGCCTTCGTCGAGCGCGACATCCGCTTCGGCCGCCTCGGCTGGCAGAAGTTCTCCCTCGACGCCCCCGAATAGGGGGGGGCCTCCGCTGACGGACGGACAACCAGCCGGTCGTGCCGCGTCAAGCTCCGACAGTGAGATCCAGTAGACCCATTCGCCGGCGGCTGCGTTGACCACTGAGACGGCGATCGATTGAGGACGGCAGCGCGACCTGTGCGCCGCTGGGCACCTTGGCAGGTATCCAGCGGGACGGGGGCGTCTGCCTAAGCCCACCGAGGAGCGAACGATGCGTGCGAGGAGTTGGCTGGTCACCCTGGGGGTCTTCAGCCTGGTGATCCCCTCGGGGGTGGAGGCCCAGGAAGCTGAACGGCAGGCGTTCAAGGAAGCGGTGATCAAGGCGTCGCCCAAGCGCCGACGGTCCGGCGCCAAGAGCGCCAAGCCAACCGCGAAGAGCGCGAAGGGCTACAGCTTTTCCGATGGCACGGCGGGCGGCAAGCTCGGCAGCCGTCAGATGCGGCGGGCCAACCGGGTGGCGGCCCAGATCCTCGAGCACCGGATGCGCCGCCGGCGCCCGCGGGACCTGCTGCTGATCCGGCAGGCCGCGGCGGCCGACGTGGTGGTGGTTCGCGGCAGCTACGACCGGGTCCAGGACGTGCTGCGGGCGGTGGGCGTCAAGCACGTGGTGGTGCCGGCCCGGCTGCTGGCGAAGATCCCGCTGATGAGCACCCAGACGCTGATGGTCAACTGCCCGGGGAACATGGGCGCCGTGGCGCGCAAGCGGGTCCAGCGCTTCGTCAAGACCGGCGGCTACCTGGTGACCACCGATTGGGCCCTGACCCTGGTCCAGCGAGCCTTCCCCGGCTATATCCGCCGAGGTGGCCGCAACACCAAGAACGACGTGGTCAAGGTCCACGTCCACGACAAGACCTCGTCGCTGCTGGCGCACGTCAAGGCCGGCCGCAGCAACCCCCGCTGGTGGCTCGAGGGCGCGAGCTATCCGATCAAGGTGGTCAATCCGAAGAAGGTCAAGGTGCTGATCTCGAGCCGCGAGATGCGCAAGCGCTACGGCCACGGCGCGATCGCCGTCTCCTTCCGCTATGACGACGGCAAGGTGCTGCACATGACGAGTCACTTCTACCTGCAGCAGGCCAAGCTGGTCGGCAAGCGAGAGCGGGCGCGAGGGAGCCGCTTCGCCACCTCGGCCGGGATCAAGGGCGACGCGCTGAAGAAGCTGCGGGCCAAGGGGCTGGACAAGGTGCGCTCGGGTGAGCTGAACAGCGCCTACTCGATGCAGCAGTTGACCGCCAACGTCGTCGCCGGCAAGGCCCGGGCGAACAAGCAGCTGCTCAAGCGCTACAAGCGCCGCGCGAGGCGCTCGCTGAGGCTCCAGGGCAAGGCGAGGCCGAAGTCCAAGGCGCTCAAGGACGGTGAGGTGCGCAAGGACTACCTGCTTCGCGTGATCAAGCGCCAGGGCAAGCGGGTCAAGGTCCGCGACCTCTTTGGCCGCGAGGGCTGGACCGACGAGGCCAACCTGCTCTGATTGCGGATCGTCGGTCAGAAGGCGGTGCGGAGCTTGAACGAGAAGCTGTGGTCGAAGCCGACCTCGGCGAAGCCGAAGCCGTAGAAGAGGTCGAGCGAGAGCAGGTCGAAGAGCAGCAGGTGCAGGCCGGGGCCGAAGGAGTTCGCGATCGCCAGCGGCTGGTCGTCGCGGCTGCGGTCGAAGAACAGCGCCAGGTCGTGAAACAGCCCGACCTTGACCACGTAGGAGAACGCGTAGCGGAAGGCGACGCTGAGCTGGATCGCCTCGTGGACCCAGTAGCGGTTGTCGAAGAAGGTCCGCAGGTAGCCACCGGCGAGATTCTCCTCGTCCCAGAACGGGACTTCGCCGGCGAGGAAGATCCCGCGGCTGCGGATCAGCAGGTCGTGCTGGCCCAGGTGGGCGACGAGCTGGCCCCACCAGCGAACATCGAGGATCTTCTCGTCGTCGCTCGAGATGCCGCCGCGCAGGCGCAGGGTGAGCTGGTTGCGCTGGTCCCGGCGGCGCAGATGGCGGTCGAAGTCGAGCTTGGCCTCGACTTGCGCCACGGTGCGCCGGACTGCCAGCTGGTCGGGCAGGGGGCTCTGGGGGGTCGCACCCTGGTCGATGTCGAAGACCCGGGTGTAGGTCGGGCCGCCGCTGAGCTCGAGGGTCAGCAGCGGCTCGAACAGCAGCGCCACACCGAGCAGTCCCTCGACGTGGAACCGAAAGTAGCTCTGCAGGTCGGGGTCGGAGCGGGCGAAGCGCGAGACCGCGGTGTGGTTGCCGAGCTGGGGCGCGAAGTGCTTGCCGAAGAATGGCGGCACGCGGTAGGAGAACCTGGCGGCGCTGTGGACCCACTGGAACTCGGGATCCTGCTCGAAGAAGAAGCGACGGTAGGGCACGGCCACCTGCACCGAGCCGCTGAAGCGATCCTCCTTGAAGAGCAACCCACGGCGCCTGTAGGCCACGGTGGGCAGGATGCCCCAGCTGGTCGAGAGCGAGACCTTCAGCGCGAAGCCACGGGCGTCCCGCGAGATGACGTAGATGTGCAGCCGGCGCTGGGGCACGAGGGTCTCGAGCGGCGTGCGGACCAGGGTCTCGGCGTCGGTGACGCGGTGGTAGACGTTGGCGAGCCGGTACTTGTCGCGCAGCTCGCGCAGCGCCCGGCGCAAGGTGGGGCGGTGGAAGACGCTGCCGGGGAGGTGGAGGTCGACGCGGTAGAAGATCGCGCGCACGGTGCCGGCGCCGACGAAGACCGGGAGCATCCGTCCCTCGTCGAGGTGGATCCAGACCCGCCGACCGTCGGGCGCGACTCGATGCCAGGCGCGTGCGTAGCTGTAGCCTCGGCCCCGGTAGGCCGCGACGATCCGCCCGCTGGCTGCCTTGCACCAGGCCGCCAGCGCCTGGCTGGAGCTGCCCGTCGCCGGCAGGCGGCCGGCGGCGGCACGGGCGAAACGTTCGGGCAGTTGGCCCGGTCCGGTGAGCTTCAGCTCGAGCGGGCGCGCCGGGGCTGCCTGGCCGGACCGCGAGCCGACGAAGGCAGCGAGCAGGGTGCAGGTCAGCAGCGCTGATGCGACATGGTGAGGGGGGTAGGTCACGGCGAGCTGGAGCCCTGGCGGCATGTCCCGCAGATCTCGATCGGAGTCGAGGAGCTGGCCCTGCAGGCAACGAGGCTAGGGTTTGAATCTAAGATGGTATCCAGCGTCGGTCGGTTGCCGCTTGTCGATGTTGACGACCTTGACCGTGGCGTCGACGTCACGCAGGCGGACGTAGGCGATCGCTCCAGGCAGCGCGGCGACGAGACGTCGGGCGAGACCGGAGGCGCTGGCACGAGGAGGGCGCCCGCGGCCCTTGACCGACTGCTTGACCCAGTAGGCGCCGATCTGCTGCTGGGTCATCTTCATTACCATCAGCTGAAATGATTTGCGGAGCGGTGAATTGCGTGCGGCGTTGATGCCGATGATTGTCTGTCCGTTCGACCAGGTTCGGCGGTGCTTGAGGTAGATCTCTCGCAGACGAACGCGCGTGATGTTGTTGATCGGGTTCTTCTTGTTGACGATCACGGCGATCGTCTCGGTCGTCTTGCCGGCGGCGGAACTGGACACGACCAGCCCGACGACCAGCGTGCAGGCGGCCAGTTCCCCGCGAGGCCAACGCGAGCCGTCCATCAGAAGCTGACCGCGATCTGCGTGGAAAAGGACTGCATCCCACGCTTGGCGTTCTTTGAATAGCTCGAGGCGTCCGGACCGAAGTCAGGATCGATCGGAGCCCAGATGCTGTAGTACTCCGCCTTGAGCACGATCCGGGGAGCTGGCCGGTAGTTCAGTCCGGCGATGACGAGCATCCCTGCGTCCGAGCGGATGTTGTCGTTGGCGTCGACCCACTCGAGTCGGACGAACGGCCGGAGCTCCAGCCAGGGGAGCTTGTAGGCGACCTGCCCGTAGACGCTCAACAGCGCATGGTCCGCCATCGGCAGCGTGCTGGGGCCGATGAGGAAGTTTGCGATGGTCGAGGGGGGACTGCTCGGTCGATACGGATCTTCGTACTTGATGATGCTGTAGACGACCTCACTCTGCAGCTCCAGCCCCTTGTGGGCGAAGGCCGCGTCGGCGCCGAAGGCCACCTCGTCGAACCGCACCGTGGCGGTGGTGTTGACCTTCGGCACGATCGGGGGGCTGATTCCCACCGAAGGATCGATGTTCTCTTCGGTGTCGGTGTAGCGTCCGAAGTACCAGGAGAAGCCGAGCTTGAGCTCCCCGACGCGAGGACTGGTCAGCGCGAGCCGTCCTCCGATCGCCTTGTTGCTGTCGAGGTCAGTGTTCGAGATCGGCACGCGGCCATTCGATACCGTCAACGAGTACTCGAGCCGCTCCTTGGCGAAGAACAGGATGCCGTGCAGCTTGACGCCTGTCTGAATCGCCGGGAACGACTCCAGCGCGATCATGATCGGCGGTGTCGAGCCGATCAACACCGGCGATCCGTGATCGAGGTTCCAGATCCCATAGGGCGTCAGGAACTGACCGAACAGGACCTTGAAGTAGTCACGAGGCGCCCACTCGACCCAGGCGCGCTCGATGACGATCCCTCCCCAGGAGAACTCGTCGGCCCCGACACCGAGGTTGATCGCGCGGGTGCTGGTTCGCTCGAAGGGGAGCAGACCGGCCACGCCACGGTCCACGATCTGGCCGTCGGGGCTGAAGGTGTACCGGGTCTCGATCAGCACCCGCCACTTGTCGTGGGGACGTCCGTCCACGAACAGGTTGAGCGAACCGACCTGGAAGATCGCATTGTCGTTGATCAGGCCCTTGAGCTGCGATCTCTCGGCCAAGAAGATCTTGCGGAAGTTGTAGTGAGCCCAGCCATAGAGCTCGAGCTTCCGGTCCGATTGCGCCGCCGCCTGCTCCTTGGCCTCCTCGATCTGACGCAGCTCGAGCTCGTCGACGCGGTCGTTCAGCGCCGTCTTGTCCGCTTGGAGCTTCGTGATCCGATCTTGCTTGGCGGCGTCCCTTTTCTCCAGCGCCTCGAGCCGCCCCATCATCTGGCTTCGCTCGGTGCGTGCGCGCACTGCCTCGTCGGCGCCAGTCGTCGGCATCGACGCAGGGGGGGGCTGGGAGTCTTCAGGGGCTTGCCCCCGAGCGGGTGAGGCGGCGGCAAACGACAGCGCGAGAACGGCCATCGCGGCCCTGGGGCGGGCGGTCATGTTAGTTCTTCCGCTTGAAGGTTCCCGGGGTTTCGAAGCCGCAGATCGCTCCGGCCGCGTTGGCGAGCGTCACCTCGACCTGCAAGGTCGCGCTGTCGGCGCTATCGAAACAGATCCGCTCCACCATCGAGAGCGTCAGGTTCATCAGTGAGCCCGTGGCCTCGATGCGGACGCTGCCGTCTGTTTCGACAGCGGCGCTGCCCTCGAGCGTGGCGAGGCCGTTGATCACCACGGCGAGGCTGCCATCATTGCCCTCGGAGATGACGACCTCCGCGTCGAAGGCCAGGCCGTCCCGCGGAAAGGGCGGATCGCAGTCGCTGCCTGCTACCGTGCCCTGCTGTGCGAATGTTCCGATGAGCTGCTCGGAAGTCATGGCCGCGCAGGCCGGCGCGTCAGAGGCCCCATCCTTGCTGGAGCTGTCGGCGACTTCCTGGTCGACGGCAGCCTCGGGTCCCGCATCGGCGATGGCCACGCAGCGCGCCCCGACCAGGTCCGCTCCTTCAGGACAGCGGTCATCGCCCAGACAGCCCGCGATCAGCAGGGTGACTAGCAGATAGGGAACGAGTGCTCTGGTCATCGATTCATCCATCCGCCAGGGCCACAGTAGCACGTCCTAGCTGCGGGGCGTGGCAGGGTATCCTGCGCGGTGCTGAAGGGCGACAGGGACGCCGTGACTTGCGTACTATGGATGGCGGGATCGTCCCGGGTCTGGTTCGAGGCTTGATGCGCTTATTTCGTCCACTGCTGGGGCTGCTCAAGGGCGCCTTCGACCTGCTCGCCAGCTACCTGCTGGCGTGGGTGCTGCTGTTCGCCTTGCTCGCGGGGCTCTTCTGGCTGGTCGCCACCCTGGTGGTCGGTCTCTTCGGCTTCGAGACACTCGAGTCGTTCTGGCTCTGGCTCGATCGTATCGGTCCGGTCAACGTCGTGGTCGCCAGGCTGCTGCTCTTCGCGCTGCTGCACCTGCTGGCGTTGTTGGTCCTGCGCCGGCACCTGCGCCGGGTCCAGTTGATCCTCGAGCGCGCGGTGGATCGGGGCCTGGCGCGCTTCCGCCGCTGGGCCAAGCGTCACCCTCGCGGGCGGCTGTTGACCGGGGCGAGCTTCACGCTGACGCTGAGCCTGCTGCTGGTGCCGTTCGTGATCCAGCCGACCCTGGTGCCGCTGGGGCGCTGGGGTGGGCAGGCGCTGGCCGCCCGCGCGGCGAACCTGGTCGACGGCAGCGCCACCGCCGCCCTGGCCGAGTCGGTGGTCGGCCTCTATCGCAAGGTGCTCTACGCGCCCCCAGAGGGCTACGAGATCTCCGCTGAGGCGTTCGGCCGGGCGCTGAGCAAGGGCGATGCGGCCCGCCTGCTGATCGATCGCTGGGACCCGCTGATCCGGACCACCGTCGGTGACGACCGGCGCGCTTTCGCGCTGCTCAAGGCGGTGATCTGGGTCGAGTCGGCCGGGCGCCGGTTCGCCGTCTCCCGCACCGGGTGCGTCGGGCTGACCCAGTTCTGCAGCCGAACCGCCCGCAGCGGCGGCTTTCGGCGGATCTTCGGCGTCGGCCAGGTCTACCCCTGCCGCTGCGATGGCCGCTGCCGGGTGCCCAAGGCGGTCCAGCGCGACCTCGAGACCGGCGATCCGGCGAAGCTCGCCCTGCACCGCGACAGCTTCGTCTGTGACATCTCCGATGCCCGCTTCGACCCGCGCAAGAGCATCCGCGCCGGCCACGCCTACGTCAGCCGGCTCGGCCGCGAGTTTGCCGGCAACATCTACGTGATCTACGTCGGCTACAACTCGGGCCCTCAGGTGGCCCGCCGGCTCTGGTCGGCGATCGGCGGCGCGCCGGCAGCCAGCCTCTCGACCATCGGTCCTCACCTGTCGGCGGCGCTCGGCCCGTACTACGGCAAGCACGCCGGCCGTCGCGCCCGCTCGCTGCTCAGGGTGCACCTGCCGAAGCTGCGGCGGGCCTTCGAGGGGTTCCACGCCGCGGCGCGTTCATCATTCGCTCTCGATCTCCGTCCGGAGGCGGTCGAGGAAGCGGCGGAGCAACGCGAGGTCGGCGCCGTCCAGGGCGAGGCGCTCGCCGCAGATCGCCACCACCGCCGCGCTGGCCCGCGCCAGGCGCTCCACCGTACCCAGCGGCACCAAGGCGATGACGATCTCGGTCAGCTGCCCGTGGCCGATCTGTGACTCCCGCTCGGCCGGAACACTCATTGGTGGTCCGCCGTCGATCTCCAGCGCCAGCTTGCGGCAGCCCTGGTAGCGCCACTGCTTGCCGCTGGCGGTGATGCCGAAGAGCACCGTGCTGGGGCGCTTCCTCCGCCGCCGCAGGGTTGCTCCCGCGATCAGCTGGGGGCGCTCGGTGGCGCGGGACGGCTTGATGCGCACCAGCGCGCCCGAGTCGGTACGCTGGACCTCCACCTCGCTGGTGGTGGCCTCCCCTGCGTTGGTGGCGTGCTCGATACGACGCGAGGAAGGGGTGGGGGCTGGGCAGGCGACGAGGGTCGCCAGGACGTGGAGCGTCAGAGCTCCGATCAGGCAACCTGACCGACTCATGTGGTCAGCCCGGAGAGCGCCTCCTCGCTCGCCTGGCTCATCTGCGAGAACTCGATGCCCATGCCGCGGGCGTAGCCCTCGGACTCGCCGGGCTCGACCAGCCGGCGCACGATGCCCGCCACGGAGACCGCTTGGCCGCCATCGGGCAGCAACGTCACCCGGCAGGGTGTGTCCACATTGTCGAGCAGCTGGGTCAGCAGGAAGACGCCGGTGCAGCTCAGGTCCGCGGCGGTGGCGTCGCAGGTGAGGGTCTGGCTGCTGTAGATCACAGGGATCTCGATCGGAGTCCGCGGGTCGCGACGTCGCTCGTGGACCGCCGGGATCTGCACCGTCTCGGACATCGGCCGTCCCGGTGGCCAGCGGTAGCTGCACTGGGGGCAGATCTCATCGAGCATCGGCACGGCCGCGCGGCAGCGGGGGCAGGTCTGCTGGCTGGGCAGGGTCGGGGTGCCCTGGATCGACGCATCGGGCCGGATCGCCGGCATCCCCCCTGAGGGTTCGTGCTGCATCCGGTCGAGCGCTTGCCAGTCGCTGATCGTCTCCTCGTACATGCCGCTCTCGGCGTCGAGCTCGGTGATCACCCGGATGCCCAGGGTGCGGTTGCCGATCTGCACCGTGTCGTCGTCCTCGAGCGGGTGGTGCCCGCGAACCCGCTGGCCATTGACCTTGGTGCCGTTGCGGCTGTCGAGGTCCTCGAGCATCACCCCGTCCGGGTCGACCATCAGCCGCAGGTGCCTGCGGGAGATCGTCGGGTCGTTGAACCGGATGCGGCAGTCGAGCCCCCGGCCGACCATGTTCTCTCCGGCCAACAGCTCGATGTCATCGCCGCGGTAATCGAGGATCGCGCGCGCTACTTTCTCGCCGTCCATGTTCCCTCTTCCGCTGCTGAAGGGAGCCACCCAGGAACCAGGGAATGATAGCGCAATCCCGCGGTGATCCGAAGAGGCGAGCGCCCGGGCTGGGACGGCATGGGTGCCGCTACGCCCAGCCCGGGCCGAAGAGGGATGGTGGCGCTACGGTCTGCGGCGGAGAAACAGCAGGCCGAGCAGCGTCAGCAGGAGGGGCAGAGCGTCGTGTCCCCGGAAGGATCCATCGCTGATGGCACAGCCGCCAGCGTCGCTCGAGGTGGTGGTCGCGTCGTCTCCGTCGGGGTCGCCGCCTGCTTGTTGGGGGTCGTCGTTGGTGGGATTACTCTGGCTCGCCAGCAGCTCCGGGGTGGGGCCGCAGGCGTGGTTGTCACCGCCGGCCGGGACGCACGCAGCGTCATCGGGGCACGGGTCGCCCGCCGGGTCGCAGAGCTGGCTGCAGTAGTCACCAGCCTGGCCGTGCTTGACGCACAGCTCGCTGCCGCAGGCGTCGCTGGTCTCGCATGGCTCGCCGAAGGCCAGGGGCTCGAGGGCGATGATGGTGATCGAGCGCTCGGTGCGGTTGCCCGCCGTGTCCTCGCCGACCACGGTCAGCTGGTGCTCACCGGGATCGAGCGAGAGCTTGGGGAACTCGAAGGTCGGGCCCGTGCCGTCGAGCTCGTGCTGCAGCTCGCCGTCGACCAGCAGCGAGGCCTTGGCGACCTCCTCGTTGTCGTGCACCACGGCCGTGATCCG
>JAUVBO010000218.1 GCA_030591195.1 Pseudomonadota bacterium | reverse complement strand
ACGAGCCGTGCGATCGAGCGGATCGTCGCCACCTACCTGCAGCGTGGGTTCGTCCACGTCCACGAGCCCGGCGGGCGGACGTTCTACTCGTTCACCCCGCTCGAGACGGCGCAGGTCGACCACACCGGTGACGGTCAGATCGACTACCGCGATCGAGAGGGCCCGGCGTGGTACCAGCAGGTGCGCAACCACGGCCACGAGAGCGTGGTCGCGATCGCCCTCGCCGACCTCGGCCGCTGCGACGAGGCGAGGGGGATCCTCCGGGCCCACTGGTACCGGCAGAACGACGACGGCAGCGACGCCTACACGGTGCGGCCCGACCACCAGGCCTATCCCTACCTCGGCGACGGGCTGATCACGCCGCCGCTGCTGTCGTACTACGCGCTGGCGATTCACCAGCGCTGCGGCGTCGACATCCCCTTTCTCGAGCAGGCCTGGTTTTACGGCTCGCGCAACACCGGCTGGTGGGAAAAGCCCGGCAACGACCGGCGCGACGACGACCGCTGCGAGGGGATGTACCTCTGGAAGCACCCCGTGGAGTCAGTCCGCGACTCGTGGGTCGGCACGGTCGACAACACCCGGCTCGCCGCCTGGGTCGAGACCGAGGGTCCAGCGCACCAGTGCTCGCCCGGCCTGACCGCGATGATCGTCGCCCAGTACCGCGCCCTGGCGGAGATCGGTCGGATCGTCGGCGCGGCCAAGGGCGAGGAGCAGCTACGGGTCTACGGCGACGAGTACGCCGCCCGGGCCGAGCGCCTGGCTGGCGTGATGAACCGCCTGATGTGGGACGAGGGCGACGCGATCTACTACGGCATCCGCCGCTCGGACGCCAGCAAGGTGCGGGTCAAGGACCTCGGCAGCCTGCTGCCGCTCTTCGCCGGCGTGCCCGATCACGGCCGCGCGCGCCAGATCGCCGCGCGTCACCTCGTGCCGGCCGACGGGGCGTTTCACGCCGACAGCGGCCTGCCAAGCCTCGGCCGCGACCACTGGCGCTACGGGTCGGACAACCACTGGAACGGGGGGACCTGGCCCGCCTACACCCTGTTGGTCGTCTCCGGGCTGATGCGCTACGGCGCCCTCGAGCGGAGCGAGGCCCAGCGCATCACCCGCGGCCTGGCGAGCCAGTTCCAGGCTCACCCCGACGGCCCCTTCCCCGAGTGGTACGACTCGGAGCGCGGCTGGCAGCCCGGCCCGCACAACGTCGGCTACATCACCACCGCCGCGGTGCTGCCGATGGCCCGCCTCGCCGGCCTCTAGCTCCGCGCGGCCGCCGGTGCCCGCCGGCGTGCTACGGTAGCCACCGCGGGCAAGCTTTGCCATACGAGGAGCAGGGATGGGATTCACGAAGGAAGAGAAAGACCGAGTCAAAGATCTACTGGCGGACCCGAAGCTACTCAACCAAGGAAACAAGAACTGCTGCGGCACCAGTGTCCTGATCTCTGGGATACTGGAGTTGTACAAGTACGATCTGATCCGCAAGGACTTCTTCAATAATCTGTTCAGCAAAATCGAATACGATTTCAACGTGCAAGGGCCTGCGTACAAGGCGTACAAGATCGGCTCTCGACTACAGAAGCGAGTCAAGGCTGGCATATTAGAAGAAGAGCTCGACGGTACCAGCGCCGACATCAAATTGGGCATCGGGATGCTGCTGATGTTCAAGCAGCACCTGAAACAACACGGCAAGGACAAGATCTGGAAGCGCTGTGAAGATTACTCGTTGAAGATGAAGTCCGACTGGGAACACGGCGACAAGATCGGCAAGATCCCCAAGGACTACAACGTCACCGCGATGACCTACAAGAACGGTGACATCGCGATCACTCAAGATGCAATAAAGTACCTGTTGTCTATGATGAGCAAGGCAAAGGACAAGAAGGTACATACGGAGGATCTGACAAGGCTGTCGGTAAGCAAGTTCCTCACCAAGCTACGATCATACAAAGACAACAAGAAGATGATGATCGTAATGGGGGTCAAGATAGCCAGCCAGAAAAAGACGATGAAACAGGGAGGGCTGGTGCATTGGGTGTACGTCCCCCACTCCAACTTCAGCAACACAACCAAGCTCGAAGTGTGGACCTGGGGGCGCAGCTACGAGATTACCGACCTGAAGGATCTCAAGCTGGACAGCACGCGGAAGTGGGGAGGCGTCCGTTCATTCGCCATTCGAATGGTCTAGCTGATGCGACGTCGCCGACCCCGACGCCCCTCCCGCTACTGACAGACCTTGGCTCTCAACCCGCAGGATCGTCGCCCGTGACGGGTGGCTGGGCCTTGCTCGGTCGCTCATAACGGTAAAGCGCGACCACCAGGCCGGCGCTCATCGCAAACAGCACGATGGTCAGCGGCACGCCGGTGCAGAGCTGGAAGCTGCGCATCGCGGTCAGCCCGCCGCCGAGCAGCAGCGCCACCGCCACGCCGCCCTCGGCGAAGGCCCAGAAGACCCGCTGGCGCTTGGGAGGATCCTGGTCGCCGCCCGAGCTGAGGTAGTCGATCACCAGCGAGGCCGAGTCGGAGGAGGTGACGAAGAAGACGACGGTCAACAGAGTGCCGACCACCGACAGCACCCCGGAGAGCGGGAGGTGCTCGAAGAAGACGTAGGTCGCGACGGCGAGCCGCTCGGTCACCGCGGTGCGCAGCGGGCTGGCCGGGTCGGCGGCTTGCTCCAGGGCCATCCCGCCGAAGACCGCGAACCAGACGAAGGTCACGATCGTCGGCGCGAACAGCACGCCGAAGACGAACTCGCGCACGGTCCGGCCGCGCGAGACCCGGGCGACGAAGATGCCGACGAAGGGCGACCAGGCGATCCACCAGGCCCAGTAGAACAGCGTCCAGTTTCCCTGCCAGCGCGCGTCGCCCGGCCCGCCAGACCAGCCCGCTGAGAGCACCAGGTCGGCCAGGTAACGGCCGCCACCGACGACGAAGGCCTCGAGCGCCGCGAGCGTCGGCCCGGCGAAGAGGATGAAGAGAAACAGCGCCCCGGCGAGCCAGACCGAGATCTCGCTCAGCCAGCGGATGCCGCGGTCGATGCCGCTGACCACCGACGCGGTGGCGAAGAGGGTGATCAGCCCGATCAGCAGCAGCTGCGAGCCGGTGGTGGCCTTGAACGACAGCAGGTGCTCGAGCCCGGCGTTGATCTGCCCGGCGCCGAGGCCGAGGCTGGTGGCCACACCAAACATCGTGCCGAGCACGGCGAAGACATCGATCGCGTCGCCGATGACGCCGTGGATCCGCTGGCCGAGCAGCGGCGTGAGGGCCGAGCGGAAGGTCAGCGGCATCCCGCGCCGGTAGGAGAAATAGGCCAGGCAGAGCCCGACCATCGCGTAGACCCCCCAGCCATGAAGACCCCAGTGCCGCAGCGTGATCACCATCGCCTGGCCGGCGGCCGCGGCGCTTGCGGCGGCTTCCTCCGGTGGCTTCAAGTAATGGGTTACCGGCTCGGCCACCGCCCAGAAGAGCACCCCGATGCCCATTCCGGCGGTGAACAGCATCGAAAACCACGTGAAATAACTATAGTCTGGCCTGGAGTCGTCGGGACCCAGCCGGATCTTGCCGTAAGGGCTGAGCGCGATGCCGAGGACAAAGAGAAAGAAGAACGTCATGCCACCGTTGAAGAGCCAGCCGAGGCTGTCGGTGATCAGGACCTGCAAGTGCCCGAAGATCTTCTCGGCGTGGTCCGGCAGGGCGGTGCCGTAGACAACGAAAAGGAGGACCAGGCCGGCGGAAGTGAAAAAAACCCTAGGGTTGGCGCGCAACCCCAAATATGTGCTCAGCCTGCCAAGCAAGCCGACATCATACCAGAAGCTGACCGGCGGTCACAGCGATCGCGGCTCGGCCGGAGCCCAATATGGCCGCCGGCTACAGCGATGGGGTTTGGTAGTAGCGCAGCAGCAGGCCATCGTCGCCGATGGTCCAGACGTCGTTGGGGCCGCTGGCCCAGATGTCGTGCAGCTGCTGGTCGTCCTCGAGGATCTTCGCCACGGTCCACTGGGCGCCGTCGAAATGGAGCACCGCCAGGGGCTCGGCCTCGACCAGGCCGCTCTCGCCATCGATCGGCGTCCGGCCGATGGCCCAGACGTCGTCCGGGGCGCTGCCCCAGATGGCGGTGGTCTCGCGCGCCTTTTGCGGCTCGGCTCCGTTCTCCGACACTGGCCTGATCTCCACCGGCGCCCAGCGCCGGCCATCGAAGCGGTGGGCCGCGCCCCGGTCGCCGAGGACCCAGATGTTGTCCGGGCCCGTGCCCCAGATGCTGACGAAGGTGGTGACGCCCGACGAATGAACCCGATCCCAGCCCTTGCCGTCGTAGTGGAAAATCTCGCCGACCCCGACGACGTAGAGGTCCCGCGAGGACGTGCCCCAGACGCCGTGGAGCGCGAGGCCGGTGGGCGCCCGGTCGACGATCCAGTTCTGGCCGTCGTAGCGCATCACGGTGCCTTCGTCGCCCACCACCCAGACGTCGTTCGGGCCGCTGCCCCAGATCGCGTTGAGGTTGGCGGTGGTCTCCACCTCGTGCAGGAACCAGTGCTCGCCGTCGAAGCGTACCACCTCGCCCGCGGCGCCCACGGCCCAGGCGACGCCGCCCTCCCTGGCGCTCCATACCGCGTGCAGGTCGTGCTTGGATGGCGAGTGGTGCTGGGTCCACTCGAGGCCGTCGAAGTGGAAGATCACGCCCATGGCGCCAACCGCCCAGACGTCGGAGATGCGGGTACCGTAGAGATCAAGGAGGTTCTCGGTGGTGGTTAGCTCCGACGCCTGCCAGGCGGGGGCAGCCGTGACGCCGGTGTCGGGCTGGCCGGCATCGAGGGTGGGGCCGTCGACGGCGGCACATCCAAGAGCCAGCAGCGTGGCGGGGAGCAGACCCAGGCTCGATCTCGTGGTTGACACAGCTTACCTCCCGAGGCGACCGCCGCAAAGAGCATCATACGGCAAGCGCAGGCACAAGTTGGCGACCAACCGTCAAGCAACCGCCATCGACCAAGCAACCACCATGCCATGACGCGACTGACGTCCTGTCGCGGGGTTGCGCGGCTTTCGACCTCAGATTGCTGAGCAGTGTGTCACCGAGCCTGACGTCGACGGCACGTCCGTGCGAGATCCTAACGGCTGAACAGCGCCCGCCGGAGGTGAGCTGCTAGTATAGGCGGACGATGCGGTCGACCAGCTTGCTGACCACGTTGCTGCTGGCGGTGGCCACCAGCGGGTGCGCCGAACAGACCGGCGGCGCTTCGTGCGGCGCCGCCTGCGTGACGGGCGAGGTGCGCTGCGTCGGGGGCGCGGTGGTCCGCTGCGGTGCCGACCCGGACACCGGCTGTGTCACCTGGTCACCACCTCGCGACTGTGGCGCCGGTGAGTCCTGCGCCGAGGGCCGCTGTGTCCGCCTCTGCAGCGACGCCTGCGAGCTGGGGGCCACGCGCTGTGCGCCAGTCGGCGGCGGGCTGATGACCTGCGAGCAAGGGGCAGGCGGTTGCGCTGACTGGAGCGCGCCTGCGGCCTGCGGGTCGGGCGAGGTCTGCACCGATGGTGGCTGCGCCCCCTGTGACCCGAGCGCGTGCAAGGTCGGCTCCACCCGCTGTAGCAGCGATGGCGCGACGCAGACCTGTGCCGAGCTGAGTCCGGGCTGCCTCGGCTGGCAGGCGCCGGTGGCCTGCGGCGGCGGCCAGGGTTGCGCCAACGGTAGCTGCAGCTACGATCCGTCGGTGCCCCACACCGACCGGATCGACGCGATCCCGGACTACACCCAGACCGATCCAGCCTTTGGCGGCTTGCCAGCCGGGGGGGTCAACCACTGCGCGCCGGTGGCCATCTCCAACGGCCTGGTCTGGCTCGACGCCCACGGCTACGAGCGTCTGCTCGCCGACTCGGCCGACCCGACGCGCGATCAGTTTGACCTGATCTACGAGCTCGGCGGCGCGGGGT
>JAUVBO010000808.1 GCA_030591195.1 Pseudomonadota bacterium | reverse complement strand
GCGACCCTGGCGTCCTCACCGATCCGCTTGACGTCGCGGACGAGATCCTTGCGGCGCTCGCCGGTCAGCGGCGGGATCGGGATGCGAATCAACTCGCCGTCGGAGCTCGGGTTGAGCCCGAGGGTCGACTGGAGGATCGCCCGCTCGATCGGAGCGATCAGGGTCTTCTCCCAGGGCTTGATCGTGATCAGCCGCGGGTCGGCGACCTGGACCGAAGCTACCTGGTTGATCGGCGACATGGTGCCGTAGTAGTCGACCTTGATTCCGTCGAGGATCGAGACGCTCGCGCGGCCGGTACGCCGCTTGGCCAGCTCTCGGTTGAGGGCCTCGATGGCACCGTCCATGCCCGATTTCTGTTCTGCGATGACGTCGTTGACCATGTGTTGTCTCCTCCGGTTCAACTCCCCTGACGGAGCCAGGGGAGCGCTGCGGTGCGGTTCCCTGGCGCGGGTCAGTCCGTAGTCGGTCCCTCGATCACCCGGCTACCCACCGGCTCGCCGGCGATCACGCGGCGGATGTTGCCCGGGGCCGTCATGTCGAAGACCGCCATCGGCAGCTTGTTATCCCTGCATAGGGTGACCGCCGTCAAGTCCATCACCTTCAGCCGGCGCGAGAGCACCTCGGCGTAGCTGATCGTCTCGAAGCGCATCGCGTCGTCGAAGCGGAGCGGATCCTTGTCGTAGATTCCGTCGACCTTGGTCGCCTTGAGCAGCAGCTCGGCGTCGATCTCGAGGGCCCGCAGGGCGGCGGCGGTGTCGGTGGTGAAGTAGGGGTTGCCGGTGCCGGCGGCGAGCAGGACCACCTCGCCCGCCTCGAGGCGGGCGAGGGCCGCGCGCCGGCTGAACCGACCACAGACCTGCTCCACCGGGATCGCCGAGAGCACGGTGGCCGGCTGACCAGCGCGGCTCAGCGCGTCCGCCATGGCGATACAGTTCATCACCGTGGCCAGCATACCGATGGTGTCGGCCGAGGTACGCTGCATGCCGCCGGCCACGCCGGTCAGGCCGCGGAAGATGTTGCCGCCGCCGATGACGACGCCGATCTGTGTCCCTAGCTCGCGGGCGGCGATCACCTCGGCCGCGGTCCGGTCGAGGATCCCAGAGTCGATCGTACGGCCCGACCCCTCGAGCGCCTCGCCGCTGAGCTTGAGCAGGACCCGGCGATACGCTGCCATTATCACTCCCCCATCGGACTATCAGCAGGCCAGGCGATCAGGTCGGTCAAGCTGCCGCCGCGGATCAACCGCCGGCGAGCTCCTTGATCTCCTCGGCGAAGTCCGTCTTCTTTTTCTCCATCCCCTCGCCGACCTCCCACCGGACGAAACGCCGGATCTGGCAGTTCTCACCGATGCTGGCGACCAGCTCGGTCAGCAGGGTGCGGATCGTCTTCTTGTTGTCCTTGACGTGGGCCTGCTCGAGCAGGCAGCTCTCCGTTTTCCACTTCTTGATCTGGCCCTCGACGATCTTGGGGATCACCTTCTCCGGCTTGCCCTCCTCGATCAGGGCGGCCGTGCGGATCTCGGCCTCCTTCGCGACGTCAGCCTCCGGCACGTCGTCGGCGGTCAGCCAAAGGGGGCTCATCGCCGCGATCTGCATCGAGATCTCGTGGACAAATTCCTTGAACTGCTCGGTCTTGGTGACGAAGTCGGTCTCGCAGTTGACCTCCACCAGCACGCCGATGCGGCCTCCGGCGTGGATGTAGGAGTTGACCAGGCCGGCGGTGGCGACACGGCCAGCCTTCTTGGCGGCCTTGATCAGCCCCTTCTTGCGGAGGAAGTCGACCGACTTGTCCACGTCGCCGTCGCACTCGACCAGGGCCTTCTTGCAATCGACGAAGCCGGCGAGGGTGCGGTCCCGTAGCTCCTTGACCAACGCTGCGCTGATCTGGCTCATGCTAATCTCCTTCTATCGGCCCGGTGCCCGTTCGCTCCTCGAACGTCCGCGGGTCGCTGCAGTGCAGGTTCAATGATGGTGAACGGCCGGCCAACCCCCGCGGCGCCCTTGGGCGCGACGGATTCTCCGGCCGATCCCACACGCGGTCGCGCGTCGCCTCAGCCGTTGCCGCCGTCTTCCGGGGTCGCGGCAGCCTCGGGCTCGGGGCGCGGGGCGCTGCGGCGCGAGACGACCTCGACCTTGGGGCCGTCACCGCCCGAGTGGACTCGGATCGGCTCGGGGTGGTCGTCACGCGACCCTCGGGCTCGGGCGGCGACCACGGCGCGCTCGCGTCCCACGTGCTGGCCGAGGACACAGGCGTCGGCCAACCGCGAGGCGAAGAGGCGGATCGAGCGGATCGCGTCGTCGTTGCCGGGGACGACATAGTCGATCACGTCCGGGTCGCAGTTGGTGTCGGTCAGCGCCACCACCGGGATCTCGAGCTTGTTCGCTTCGGCGATGGCGATGTGCTCCTTGCGCGGGTCGACCAGGACCACGATTCCGGGCAGGTTGCCCATCTTCTTGATCCCGCCGATGTTGCGCTCGAGCTTCTGCCGGTGCCGGTTGAGGAACAGGAGCTCCTTCTTCTTCAGGCTCTCCTCGTTGTCCTCGATCTTCTGCTCGATGGTGTGCAGCTTCTCGATGCTGCTCTTGACCGTGCGCCAGTTGGTCAACGTGCCGCCGAGCCAGCGGTGGGTGACATAGAACATCCCGCCCCGCTCGGCCTCCTCCTGGATCACGCCCTGGGCCTGCTTCTTGGTGCCGACGAAGAGCACGTTGTGGCCATTGGCCACGGCCTCGACCACTCGCTCGAAGGCTGTGATAAACAGCGGCAGGCTCTGCTGCAGGTCGACGATGTGGATCCCGTTGCGTGCGCCGTAGATGTAGGGCCGCATCTTCGGGTTCCAGCGCTTGGTCTGGTGGCCGAAGTGCATGCCGGCGGTGAGCAGCTCGCGCAGGGTCACCACCGGGCCCTCGCCGATCTCGCGGCCGCCGTTGCGTTTCGTCGGCTCGGGCGCGGGCGGTGGCGCGGGCCGCGCGGCCGCGGCGGGGGCAGCTTCAGCGGGCGCCGGAGCAGCCTCGGCCGGAGCAGCCTCGGCCGGAGCAGCCTCGGCCGGAGCGGCTTCGGTGGGAGCAGCCTCGGCCGGAGCAGCTTCGGCGGATGCCGCTGCGGGCTTGGTTTCCTCGGGGGCGTTCGTGGTCTCAGTACTT
>JAUVBO010000472.1 GCA_030591195.1 Pseudomonadota bacterium | reverse complement strand
TACACGGCGGCAGCGTCGCGCGCGGCGCGGTGATCAAGCGCAGGCGCCCCGACACCAAGGTCAACAACAGCCCTAGGGTCAACGCCAAGTTTGGCGACGGCCCACACGAAAAGATCCCCGTGGTTCCGGTGCCGAGCCGCACCATGGTGGCTGCTGCGATCAAGATGTACTCGAAGGCGATGAAGCAGTACCAGGCCCGACGCTACAACGCCGCCGCCGATGCATTCCGGGGGTTCCTCGGTCGACACGGCAGCCACGCGTACGCCGACAACGCCCTCTACTGGCTCGGCGAGTGTTTCTACGATCTGAAGAAATTCCGCCTGTCGCTGAAGATGTTCCGGCGGGTGGTGGAGCAGTACCCCAATGGCAACAAGGCGCCGGACGCGCTGCTGAAGATGGGTTATTGCTACCTGCGTCTGCAGGACCGGGCCAACGCGCGTACCGTGCTGGCCCAGGTGGTCGAGATCTTTCCCAAGAGTAACAGCGCTCGCTTGGCCTCGTCAGCGCTGGCGAGGGTGCAGTGAGCTTGCGGGCGTTCCTCCCTCGGCGGGGAACCGATGGTGTGCTTATGGAAACCGGGTCAACGGCAAGGACGAGCTGGGCAATGCTGATCAACCGAGCGATCCCGCTGGTGGTGTTCTCGATCCCGGCGCTGGCTGCCGCCCAGGCAGTGCCAGTCGCCCCTCCGACGGCGCCGGCGCGCAACGCCTTTCCCACGGCCAAGGCCGTGCGAGGCGAGGTCAACGCGACGTCGGCCCGCCGTGCAGCACGACTGAAGGCTACGCTCGGTGGTGCGGCCAAACCGGCGGGGTCGAGCGCGACAGGCTACAGCGGTGGTGACTACGTCCACCAAGAGGGCGGGAACCCGGCCTTGTATGGATCTGGCGACAAGGTGCGCTATCGCCGTCAGGTGCCCGAGTACCACCTGGTCCGGGATGGCGACACGCTCTGGGGCGTCTGCGAGTACTACTACGGCGACCCCTGGATGTGGCCCAAGCTCTGGGCCAAGAACCGCTCGGTCACCAACCCGCACTGGATCTACCCCGGCGACAAGATCCGGATGATCGGCGGGCGTCCGGGGGTTCGGACAGCCGATGACGGCCCGGATCCGCTGGCCAGTGGACGTCGCCTTGCCGCCGGCCCCGTGGTCCTGCGACAGCGGGGGTTCGTCGATCAGGGTGAGGTGCAACAGGCGGGCACGATCGTTGGTTCCAAGCGAGAGTCGTTGATGCTGACCACCTTTCAAGAGGTCTACGTCAAGGGCGGTGAGAAGTTCACGCCCAGGGTCGGCAAGGCCTACACGATCTATAAGGTCAGGCGCGAGCTGCGCGACGGCGAGCGGGTGCACGGCCAGATCGTCGAGATCCTCGGCTCGCTCAAGGTCAAGCGGATCAACAAACATGGCGTGGCCACCGCCGAGATCATCGAGGCGGTGGGCGTGATCGAGCGCGGCCACCTGGTCGGGCCGCTGCGGCGCTCGTACGTCCGGCTCGCTGTCCGACCAGCGAAGCGCAACCTCGACGCTCGGATGTTCGACACCTACCGGGGCATGTTCAAGCACTTTGGCACCGACGAGCTGGTGTTCATCGATCGGGGGCGGAAGCACGGCGTGCACCTCGGCAATCGCTTTCTCGTCCTGCGGCGAGGCGATGGGTACCGCAAGGTGCTCGTCGACCCGGAGAAGGACAACGCCGAGTTCCCCCACGAGGTTATCGCCGAGATCACGGTCCTCGACCTCCGCGATGAGGTGTCGGTCGGGCTGGTGACGCGGGGCATCAAGGAGCTTCGCGTCGGCGAGCACGTCCGGCTGCGGCGCGGCTACTGAGCTCACTAGACCGGTTCCACATTGAATCGATGTGGCCCTCGCTTGTCTGGCGCCCGCGATTCGGCGTAGCTCCTCCTCGAAATACCTCTGGTATTACTTCGTCGGCGCGCCTTGCCTCGCGGGCGCTATCCTGCGCGATCATCCCATCGCTTCAACCTGGAACCGGTCTACGCGCGCCCGAGAAGAGCGCCCCCAAGGAAAAGCGCGCTGGTTTCGGCCAGAACTGCGTCTGATCTCCTCCCCGCCAAGAGCTCCCCGAAGCAAAACGCACCCGAGACGCAACCCGCGCGCCGAGCTGCCGATAAGGCGGCATGAGCTCCAGACGGATCGTAGAGAATGCAGGCTTCGAGGTTCGGGTCGTCGCGCCGGGTGCCCGGGGTTACCCCCAGCGGCTCGTCGAGCGGCTCGGTGATCGTGCTCCCCCACGGCTCTACATCGCCGGGGAGCTCGGTCGACAGCGGGCGGTGGCGGTGGTGGGCACCCGGGCGGCTACGCCCGACCGGGAGCGGGCGGCCACCGACCTCGCCGAGGCGTTGGTCGCCGCTGGTCACACCGTGGTCTCTGGCGGGGCCCTGGGCGTGGACGCGGCGGCACATCGTGGCGCGCTGGCCGGGGGGCTCGGGGCCCGGAGAGGGGTCGGGACGACGATCGCCGTGCTCGGCTGTGGCCTCGACCGACCGTACCCACCTCGCAACCGGGCGTTGTTCGCCGCGATCGTCGCCGAGGGCGGCGCCCTGGCCTCGCCCTTCGCGCCGGGCGAGCCGCCGCGCCGGGGCCACTGTCCCGCGCGCAACCTGCTGATCGCCGCCTGGGCGGAGGCGGTGGTGGTCGTCGAGGCAGGCTTCCGGTCGGGAGCGCTGAACACCGCCCGCCACGCGCGGAAGCTCGGCGTCCCGGTGCTGGCCTATCCTGGCAGCCCCGGCAGCCTGGCGCTGTTGCGCGGCGGGTCGCCCGCGCGCCGCGTGGCCTCGCCGGGCGCTGTTCTTCGCGCGATCGAGGGCCAGGGGCCGCCGATCCCGCGGCAACCACCGGACCACCCGGACGACCGCGCGGTCCTCTCGGCGCTGACCCAGCTGCAGGATCGGCAGGCGCAGATCGGGGGCGTAGCAGTGGCGGAGGTGGCGCGGATGGCCCAGGTCCGCCTGTCGAGGGCGGCGGCGGCGCTGATCCGGCTCCAGCTCGACAGCAGGGTCCAGCCCGCCGCGGGCGGCGGCTACCTCACCACGGTCGACGCCTGACGCGGCTCACGGCCGGGTCAGCAACCAGGCGCCCACGGCCGCCAGGGCCAGGACCACACCGAGGACGAGGAGGTGCCAGCGGCGCCAGGGTGACGCCAGCGGTGCCGGCGACCCGCTGACCACTACCGCAGCCCGAGCGCGAGCGAGGGGGAAGTAGGCGCTCGGGTCTCCGGCGAGCAGCAGGCGCCCCGGCCGGCTCTCGGTGCCGAGCCGGGCGAGCCGCTCGGTAGCCGCGACGGCGAGCCCCGCGACGCTGCCGAGGGCGAGGCCGTTGCCATCGACGAGACGGATCGTGAGTCCCGCGGCCGAGTGGAGCAGCCGTGTGGTCGTCTTGGTTGTCAGCCGCGCCACGAGGATGCCACGCAACGGGCGGCCCACCGGCGCAGCGATGGCGAGGTGCACCGGCTCCTGGCCCCGCCGGCCGAGGATCAGCGCGGGGCGACGGGCGGCTTGGGCCAGCTCGGGCGCGTCGTCGGCGCGCTTGCCGGTGACTCGCGTGCCGTCGGTGGAGAGCAGCAGGCGCCCAACTCGGTCGTAGATCGCGTACTCGCCAAGATCGCGCGCGGTCCGGAGCCGGCGTTGCAAGTGGAGCACGAGCGTGCCCTCGGCCGCGTGGCCGATCGACCCGTCACCGAGCTGGCGCAGCATCCCCGCCAGCTCGTCAGCCAACGTCTGACATTGACCAAGCCAGGAGGCGGCGCGAACGTCGAGCACCGAGGCCCGGGCCCGGGCCTCGGCGGTGACGACGATCCAGGGATCGAGCGGTCGCTGTCGGCCGCCCAGCGCTACGACTATCGCGGGTCCGAGGCCGAATGCGGCGAGTGTACAGAAGAGAATGATCCGCCTGACCACCGGCGTGCCCCTCGGAAAGATCGGGCGCGAGCCTCGAGCCGCCGGCTACTCGCCCGTGATCGCCAGCACCTTGACCTCGTACTCGATGTCCTTGCCCGCTAGCGGATGGAGGAACCTGACGGTGACGTTGTCGCCGTCGATGGTCAGCACCTGGAACGCCACCGGCCCCTGCGGGCTGTTGGCCTCGAAGCGCTTGCCCTCCTCGATCTCCTCGCCAGCGGGGAAGTCGGCCCGGGGGATGATCTTGGTCAGGCTCTCCACGTCGCCGAGCGCCTCGGAGGAGGGGATCGTGCCCGAGCGTTCCTCGTCGATCTCCATGCCCTCGATCTGGGCTTCAAAGGCGGCGAGCATGCCGCCCTCGCCGAAGACGTACTCGAGCGGGCCGTGGCTGTCCGACGACTCGATCACGTCTCCACCTTTCACGCGGAGCTCGTACTCGATCGTGATCTTCGTTCCCTTTG
>JAUVBO010000988.1 GCA_030591195.1 Pseudomonadota bacterium | reverse complement strand
GGCCCTGCTGGCGTCGCCGGCGGGCCCATGGCGGGTGGGCCTGGCCCGCGTTGGCGTCGGGGGGGGTGGCGTCGGCCACCCGTCCGCGGTAGTCGAGCCGCGCCGGCCGGCGCGCGACGAACTCGGGCTTCTCCCAGCACGGATCGAGGATGTTGACCGCCTGGTGGAAGTTGCCGTTCTTGTAGGCGAGGAACCCCCAGAGCAGCTGGAAGTCGCAGCCAGCCTCCTCGCAGGCGCGATCCGGCCACTCCTCGAGCATCTCGAGGGCCTGGTGGATATCGCCGCGCTTTGTCAGCCGCTCGACCTCGGTGTACTCGCGGGCGATGCGCAGCGCCATCTTCGCCGACAGCGGCTTCTTCGGACTCTTCGGTGGCGTCAGCGGCGGCCCCTCGGCGTCGAGCTTGACCTCGAGGTCGAGCACCTCGCGGGCCTCGAGCAGGTCGAGCACGTCGGTCACCATCCGCGAGAGGTCGTCGGTCTTTGGATCGACGTGCCGGACGAAGACGTGGGCCTCGCGGAACTTGCCGTGGGTCAGCAGGCTGCGCACCAGCCCGGCGTAGTCCCGAGGCGTCCGGTAGCCGGCGATGAAGCCTTCGAGGTGGCCATAGAGCCAGGAGCGCCCGTAGAGCTTCGAGATGTAATAGTCGTACTGCTTGTGGTTGTAGAGGTCGTGGGGGGCGCTGAACTCGACCAGGGCATTGTCGTCGGTGTTCAGCTCGGCGCCGACGACGAACGCGCGCATCTCACCGGGCGCGAGCAGGGTCAGCGCCGCCACGTCGTCCGGGCCTCCGACTCCCCCGCGGTCCATCTCCTTGGCTAGCTTGCGGACCTTCCAGGCCCGCCGCATCCGGCGGATGTCGAGCCTCAGCGGGCGGCCGCTGCCGATGAGGAAGGTGTCGGAGCTGAGGTTGGCTGCAGAGAAGGCGTAGACGTGGGGGAAGACGCTGGCGAAGGCGCGGTAGATCGACTTCACCCGTCTTGGCGCCATCTCGTAGACCTGGGCCCAGGTGCAGAAGATCCCGTCGGGCTTGAGCCGCTTGCGTCCGATCTCGAAGTAGTCCCGGGTGAAGAGGTTCGACACGCCGGTGATCCAGGGGTTCGACGGCTCGTTGACGATCACGTCGTAGCGTTCCTTGCCAGCGGCGAGGAAGTTGCGGCCGTCGTCGGTGAAGACCCGCGTGCGGGGGTCCTCGGTCGGCCGGTGGTTGACGTGGCGGAAGAAGCGGGCCCCCTCGAGGATCGCCGGCTCGAGCTCGATCACGTCGAGGCGCGCGACGGGAAACTGCAGGATCGAGCCGGCGCTGACGCCCGAGGCGTAGCCGATCAGCGCCACCTTCGGGTGGTAGTCGGGCGCGCGCGGGTGGAGCAGGATCGGCAGCAGGCCGACGACCACCTGGGTCGGCATGTCGTCGCCGGTGGACGCGTCGACCTTGCCGTTGTTCTTCATCGAGAAGTGCTTGTCCGACCACTGCTCGACGGTGACGGTGGTAGAGATGCCGTCGCGGTAGAAGACCAGCTTCGGCGCCTCCCAGCGGCCTGTCTTGCGCACCTCGCGGGCGATGGTCGGGCGGAAGACCCCCGCCGAGATCCAGCCGAGGTTCCAGCGAGGCAGGAACGGGCCGGCGACAGCGAGCACCAGCGCGGTGCCGATGGTGAGCAGCTTGAGCCGTCGCCGCCAGGGGGCGAGCCAGCCGAGGGTGGCGGCGACCGCGAGGTTGACGCAAACCGCGGCGTAGATCCCGGGCTGCATCTGGAGCAGGGGGATGATGATGAACCCGGCGCAGAACGAGCCGACGATGGCGCCAATGGTGTTGATCGAGTAGGCGTTGCCGACATCCTTGCCGACCCGGTCGAGGCCGGCGGAGATGATGCGGATCGTCAGCGGGAAGATCCCGCCCATCGCGACCGTCGCCGGGAGCATCGCCAGCAGCGAGACCCCGAACTGGCTCCAGAGGATCCGCCCCGCGTCGAGGGTGCTCCGGCCGACGAAGGAGAGGAAGACGTGGCCGAGCTTGTCGAGGACCAGATAGGAGGCGCCGACGAGCAGGGCGATGGCGAGGTGGTTCAGCGCCAGCAGCCCCACCGGGTTGCGGCTCGGCGCGGTCAGCCGGCCGATCAGCGCTGCGCCGACGGCGAGGCCGATGAGGAAGCAGGTCAGCACGATGGTGAACGAATAGACCGACGAGCCGATCGCCATGCTCAGCGCGCGGCTCCAGATCACCTGATAGACCATCGCCGCGGCGCCCGAGAGGGCGAAGGCCGCCAGCGTCGCCCGGCGCGCCACACGGGAGATCTGCGCCTCTACCGGCGGCGCCGAGCTCACCTGTTCAAGGAACTCCTCCAGCTGCGGATCCTTCGGCCGGACCTTGATCCGCCGGCGGACGAGGCAGGCGGTGCCGACGAGCAGCGCCAGGCCGATGTTGGTCGCTGCGGCGATGCGGTTGGTCGCCGAGAGCCCGAGGGCGGGCCGCAGGACGAACCCGCCGAGCGTGGCGCCGATCACAGCGCCGGTAGTGTTGACCGCGTAGAGTGTGCCGACGCGCAGGCCGACCTTGGCCTGCTCCGTGCGGGTCTGGACGAAGTAGCGGCTG
>JAUVBO010000091.1 GCA_030591195.1 Pseudomonadota bacterium | reverse complement strand
ATGTTGAGCACGCTACGCACGGTCTGCCGCAGGACGCGGATGTCGCGATCCTGCAGGTGCCGTCGGTCCTCGCGAAGGTGCGCGGTGATGCCGTGGGCGCCGGCGAGCTCAGCGATCGAAGCAGCCCAGACCGGGTCGGGGTAGCTCGTCCCGCGCGCCTGCCGGACAGTGGCGCAGTGGTCGATGTTGACGTGCAGACGGATCATGCGGCTCTCCTTTGGTGGGACTCTCGGCTCTCAACTGCCACAGGCGCGCTGCAGCTCGCCGGCGATGGCGTCGGCGAACCTCTTGATCTGACCCTCGTCCGGGCCCTCGACCATCACCCGCGCCTTGGCCTCGGTCCCCGAGTAGCGCACCAGCACCCGGCCATCCTCGCCCAGCGCCGCCTCGGCCTCTCCGATCGCCTTGGTCACCGTCGGCAGGTCCTCGAGCGGCCGCTTCTGGGCGACCTTGACGTTGACCAACACCTGGGGGAGGCGCGTCATGACCTGGGCGAGCTCGGAAAGCGGCTTCTCCTCACGCGCCATCGCCGCCAGCACCTGCAGCGCACCGACGATCCCGTCGCCGGTGGTGACGTGGTCGAGGAAGATCAGGTGCCCCGACTGTTCGCCGCCGAGGTTATAGCCGCCGCGACGCATCTCGTCGACGACGTAGCGGTCGCCGACCGGAGTCCTCACCAGCTTCCCCCCAGCGGCAGTGATGCAGCGCTCGAGGCCGATGTTGCTCATCACCGTCACCACCAACGTCTTCTCCGCCAGCCGGCCGCGCCTCAGCATCTGGGTCGCGATCAGAGCCATGATCGCGTCGCCATCGACGATCTCGCCCCTCTCGTCGACGATGATCACCCGGTCGGCGTCGCCATCGAGGGCCACGCCGAGGTTCGCCCGGCGGGCGAGGACCTCGCGCTGGAGGTTCTGCGGGTAGAGCGCGCCGCACTGGTCGTTGATGTTGCGCCCGTTGGGTGCGACGCCCACCGGCACGACATCGGCGCCGAGCTCCTCGAAGACCACCGGCGCCACCTTGTAGGCCGCGCCGTTGGCGCAGTCGACGACGATCCGCAGCCCCTCGAGCGTCATGTTGTTGGGGAAGGTCTGCTTGGCGAACTCGACGTAGCGGCCGAGGACTTCCTTGATCCGCGTGACCCGCCCAACCTTGCTCGGTGGCGCCAGTCCGAAGTCGAGCTCAGGCGAGTCCATCAGCCGCTCGAGCTCGGCCTCGGTCTCGTCGGGCAACTTGAAGCCGTCACCGGCGAAGACCTTGATCCCGTTGTCCTGGTACGGATTGTGGCTCGCGCTGATCACCACCCCCGCATGGGCCCGCATCCCCGCGGTGACACGCGCCACCCCCGGCGTCGGCAGCGGCCCGCAGAGCAGGCAGTCGGCGCCCATCGAGCAGATGCCCGCCGACAGCGCCGTCTCGAACATGTAGCACGACAGCCGCGTGTCCTTGCCAAGGACGATCCGCCGCTTGCGATCACTACGCTTGAAGAGGTGGGCCACAGCCCGCCCGAGCTTCAACGCCACCTCCACCGTCATCGGCGGCTCGTTGGCCACGCCGCGTACCCCATCGGTGCCAAAGAACTTGCGTTCCATCGTTCCTCCGCTCGCGCCGGCGCCACGTCCCTGCCTGCGACGATATCAGCCAAAAGTCGAACACACCCGAGATGATGTCAACACCGTCTGAACGGGCGAGCAGGACGCCGGGCCCTGACGTCACTCGTTGGGAGCAGGCGCCGGGCGGGATTTCTTCAGCGGCAGACGGTTGGCCTGAAGGGTGACGGTGACCTTGGCCGGGGTCACCTTGCGGACGACGACGTTCTCCGGGAGTCCGACGATCTTCGGCGCGACCCTCACCTCGCCGCGCTCGGAGCCAGCGAGGGTCACCCTCGCCACGAGCTTGCTCTTCTGCAGGTTGGCCAGCACCTGGGCCGGGCCCTCGACGTTGACGTCGAGCTGGGCCGGCTCGGCCGTCAGCTGACGCTGCGACGGGTCGTCGACGACCACCGGGATCGCCGAGAGGGTCACGGTGGGGATCACCGGTCCAACCTCGACCTGTGCGGTGACCTCCTCGGGCAGGTCGCCGCTGAGGCCCGCGGGCAGGGGCAGCAGCCGGACCCGCGAGACCAGGCTGCTCTTGGCGCCCTCGACCACCACCGGCCGCGTGCGCAGCTCGGCCAGCGCCTTGAACGCTCGCTCGGGTCCACGAATCCTCACCGTCGCCGGCTCCGCCACGGCGACCACCACGCGAAAACCAGCCGAGACCTGCCCCGCGATGGTCACCCTCACCGGCACCACCCGCTCGACTACCTGCTCGTAGCGCACGGTCAAGCCCGCCGGACGGATGCTCGAGACGACGAAGCCCCGAGGCAGCCGGATCATCTCCGGGAGAAACTTGAGGTACCCCGGCGTCACCGACGAGAGGTCGACGTTGACCGCCACCAGATCCTCGAAGCGAAACCGCGGGATCCGCGACGACGGTCCGAGCACGCTCAGCTGCAGCTGCCTTGGCACCTCGCCGACCAGGAGCCTCCCCGTGGGTGGGGTGAACGACACCCGCACCGTGCCATAGGCCAGCGAGCGCTTCTCGGCGCGAACCAGGGTGAAGAGCGCCACCGCCAGCGCGAGCGAGATGATCTTCAGCACCAGGTTCTCGAAGAGCAGCTTGCGCAGGCTTCGGGTCTGCATCGCCTAGCTATGCCTCCGGGGGCTCTGGGGCTTCGCCCTCGCCGGACGCCTCCCTCTGTTCCGTGAGCGGCAACCGCACCGTCGGATCGGTGCTGCGGGTCCGCTCCCTGCCAGCGGCACTCTGGATCGTCGTCTGGGTCTCGTCCCGGCGTCCGCGCATGGTCTTCTTGCCCCCCGGGCCCTCGACCAGTTGCCGCAGCTGGCGACCGATGGCCCGCCCGAGCCGGTTGAAGGGGCCCTGCTTGGGTTGGCGCTCGACCAGCAACGCGAGCAGCTCTCGCCGGGCGGCCGCGGGGCTGAGCCCCATCCGGATCAGCCCTTGGCTGCAGATGCTGACTGTCGCCCGCTGCTCGCTGACCACCACCGTCACCGCGTCGGTCTCCTCGGTGATGCCGACGCCCGCGCGGTGCCGCGTGCCGAGCGCACGGTCGAGGTTCGGGTTGGACGACAGCGGCAGCAAGGCAGCAGCCTTGCGGATCCGCCCGCCACGGATGATCACCGCCCCGTCGTGCAGCGGGTTGTCAGGCCACGGGGTGAAGATGTTGCTCAGCAACACACCGCTGTTCTGGGCGTCGAGGGTCACCCCGGAGTCGATCAGCTCGTCGAGGTCGACCTCCCGCTCGAAGACCACCAGCGCGCCGACCCGCTGCCGGACCATGCTCTCGCTGAGCTCGATCACCTCCTCGACGCTGGCTGTCGCCTCGTCGGTCGGCGTCGGCGAGAACATCCGGCGTCCCATCCGCATCAAGCCCCGGCGGATATCCGCCTGGAAAACGATGATCACGATCAGCAGCAGGTAGTTTAGGAGGTTGTCCAGCAACCACCGCAGGGTGTTAAGCGCGAACTGCTGGGCGACGATGAAGACCCCGGCCACCACCATCAGCCCGATCAGCATGTAGGCCGCGCGAGTGCCGCGGATCAGCAGCAGCACGCGGTAGATGATGTAGGCGACGATCACGATGTCGACCACGGCGATCAGCGTCGACCACCAGTCAACCTGCCGCAAGAGGTAGAGGATGTCGCTCATCCGGGCGCCTGCCCGGCGACGACGCCCGTACCGGCCGAGGGCCCGCGACGGATGGCGTCGGCCACCTGCAGCGCGGGGACCAGCTCGCCGACGTCGTGTATCCGTACCGCGTCGGCACCCAGTGCCGCCGCCACGGCAGCGGCCGCGCAGGTGCCGATCAGCCGCTGGTCGACCGGCAGGCCGGTGACGTCGCCGATGAATGACTTGCGCGACACGCCGACCATCAGCGGGTAGCCGAGCTCGTCGCGTAGCCGCGACAGGGCGCGGATCAGCGCCAGCGAGTGCTCGGCGCGCTTGCCGAAGCCGATCCCCGGATCGACCCAGATCCGGTCAGCAGCGACCCCCGCGAACACCGCCGCGCGTACCGGCCGCCTCAGCTCGTCGATCACCTCGGCCACCACGTCGTCGAAGCCGATTTCCTCCTTCATCGTCGCCGGCTTGCCGCGCAGGTGGCCGATGACCACCGCCGCGCCGGTTCGAGCCACCGTCGCCGCCATCTCGGGGTCGAGCGCCAGCCCGCTGACGTCGTTGATGATCGACGCCCCGGCCTCGACCGCCGCGCCAGCGACCTCGGCCTTGTAGGTATCGACCGAGATCGGCACCCGGACCTGCTCGGCGAGGCCACGGATCACTGGTAGCACCCGCCGCAGTTCCTCCTCGGCGGGCACCGGCTCAGCGCCCGGCCGTGTCGACTCGCCGCCGATGTCGAGAGCGTCAGCGCCCTGCTCCACCAGCTCCACCCCCCGCGCGACCGCCTGCGCCGGGCCCAGATAGCGTCCGCCGTCGGAGAACGAATCTGGCGTGACGTTGACGACGCCGACGATGTAGGTCCTGGACCAGTCCCAGACCGCGGGACCGATGGCAACCGGCGTTCGAACGATGGACATGGAGCAAGGAGGCTAACGTCGACCAGCCTTCCTTGGCAACCGTGTACCGCGTCGGCCTCGACCGGGCCCGAAGACCAGCTCTCAGCGGACGCGCCCCCCGATCAGCGCAGCGAATCGAGCGACCGGAGGGAGCCCGCCTGTGGGGTGAATGTTGCTGCTGCAAGCGGCAACAGAGGGGGCGTGGACGCCTCCTAGCCAAAGGAGAGGGGGCGTGGACGCCTCCTAAGCCTTCTCGGGATCGTCGTTGAGCGCCGGGATCGAGGGCGCCGGGAACACCGGCTTGCGCTCGCCGGTGGGCTTCTTCTGCTGCTTCTTCTCGTCCTCGCTCGGCACGCCGGCCGCGGGCTTGGCCGGATCCGGGATCGGGCGGCCGTCGAAGACCGCGTCGATCTGGTCGCTCGTGAGCGACTCGTGCTCGAGCAGGGCCTCGGCGATGTTGTTCAGCAGGTGCTGGTGCTCGGCGAGAATCTCCTGGGCCCGCTCGTACCCCTCCTCGACGATCCGCTTGACCTCGTCATCGATGCGGCCCGCCGTGCGCTCGCTGTAGTCCCGGGAGCGGGTGATCTCGCGGCCGAGGAAGATCTGTTCCTCTCGCTTGCCAAACGCCAGTGGACCGAGCGCCCGGCTCATTCCCCACTCGCAGACCATCTTGCGCGCGATGTCGCTCGCCCGCTGGATGTCGTTGCCGGCCCCGGTGGTGAGCTGGTTGAACGTCAGCTCCTCGGCCACCCTGCCCCCCATCAGGATCGCGATGGTGTTGTTGGCGAACACCTCGCTCATGCTGAGCCGATCCGCCTCCGGTAGCTGCTGGGTCAGGCCGAGCATTCCCTCGCCGCGCGGAATGATCGTCACCTTGTAGACCGGATCGGCGTCGGGGACCGACTTGGCCACCACGACGTGGCCGGCCTCGTGGTAGGCGGTGTTGCGCTTCTCCTTGTCCGAGATGATCAGCGAACGTCGCTCAGAGCCCATCAGGACCTTGTCCTTGGCGAACTCGAAGTCGGCCATCTCCACCCGGTCCTTGTCCTCCCGCGCCGCGTAGAGGGCCGCCTCGTTGACCAGGTTCTCCAGATCAGCGCCAGAGAAGCCCGGGGTGCCACGGGCGATCACTGCCAGCTCGACATTGTCGCTGAGCGGCGTTCGCTTGGTGTGCACCTGGAGGATCAGCTCGCGGCCACGCACGTCCGGCAGCGGCACGTTGACCCGGCGGTCGAAGCGCCCGGGCCTCAGCAGCGCGGGGTCGAGCACGTCCGGGCGGTTGGTCGCCGCCACGAGGATCACGCCCTCGTTGCTCTCGAACCCATCCATCTCGACCAGCAACTGGTTGAGCGTCTGCTCCCGCTCATCGTGTCCGCCACCCAGGCCTGCGCCACGGTGGCGACCCACAGCGTCGATCTCGTCGATGAAGACGATGCACGGCGCGTTCTTCTTGCCCTGCTCGAAGAGGTCACGGACACGCGAGGCGCCGACGCCGACGAACATCTCGACGAAGTCCGAGCCGGAGATGGAGAAGAACGGGACGCCGGCCTCGCCCGCGATGGCGCGCGCCAGCAGCGTCTTGCCGGTGCCCGGGGCCCCCGTCAGCAACACGCCCTTCGGGATGCGACCACCCAGCCGGGTGAAGCGCTTTGGGTCCTTGAGAAACTCGACGATCTCCTCGACTTCGTCCTTTGCCTCCTCTGCCCCCGCGACGTCCGCGAAGGTCACCTTGCTCTGGTGGTCGGACATCAGCTTCGCCTTGGACTTGCCGAAGCTCATCGCCTTGCCACCGCCAGCCTGAAGCTGTCGCATGAAGAAGAAGAAGATGACGAAGAGGAAGATCATCGGCAGCCACGAGATCAGCACCGACTGCCAGAAGGACGTCTCCTCGCGCTCCTCGATCGCGTATGCGACGCCGGCCTTGTCCAGCTTCTCGCGCAGCTTGCTGTCCATCTCCTGGCCGGTGGTCCGGACCTTCCGGTCCTTGTACTCGATGCTGTAGCTCGACCCCTTGACCGTGACCTTGTTGATGCTGTCGGGCTCCTTCTCCACATCGGCGATAAACTTGGAGAAGTCGATCCGTCCCTCGTCCCTGCTTGGCGTCTGGAACAGGTTGTAGATGCTCACGAACATCAACAACAGCAGGACCCAGAGCAAGATCGTCTTGTGGGATTGCTTCAAAGGAGACGCCTCCTGATCCTATAGTAGATCACTGCCAGGGCCAGTCAACCGAGGCCAGAGGCAGAAAGTACGCAATCTACGGGACAAAATCACCATTTCAATCATCCCGCCCGCCGCCGCGCAACGTCACCCGCAAGGCGGCCTCATCGCTCGACGGCCCAAGACCCGCTGCCCGCCTGACGCCGACCACCAGCAGGATCTGTCCAGCGGAAGTGACCAGCGGGACCGCCCCGCGGTTGTCGCGTGGCACCTTCTGATCCATCAGAAGCCTCGAGACCTTCTTACGTTGGCCGACACCCAACGTTAGCCGATCGCCAGGCATCGGCGGTCGGACCCGCAGGGGAAACCGCAGCCGCGAGGCCGCCAACTCCCAGCGATCGCGCTGGTTTGCGTACGGCGGCTCCACCCAGCAAGCCTCGAGCCATCGCCCGTCACCGACGGAGTATACCCCGGCCTCGGCCACCGAGAAGGGCTCGAAGCCTAGTCCCGGCCCTCCAGCCGCACCACGGGCGAGGGACGACTCGAAATGCAGCCGATCATAGCTCCTCACCGCCGTGACCCCGGGCAGACAGAGTCGCCTGGTTCCGGCGGTCGCGGCGGTGGCGAGCTCGGCGACCGCCAGCAGATGCTGCCGTTCGATTTGCACGTCAGGCGCCGCCTCGGCGAGCGACCGCCGCAGCAGCTCGTGCAGCACCCCACGGGGCAGCCGGCCCAAAGCCCCGACGTCCAGCGCCCCGCCCCGGTCTTCGGCCTGGACTCGGGCTGGCTCGGCGAGCTCGATGATGGTCTGGTGCTCTTCGCGACAGCTGGCGGCGAGGCCGCAGAGGGCCTTGACGATCGAAGGGTTGTACTGCTGGAGCACCGGCAGCAGACGATGGCGGACACGGTTGCGCAGGTAGGCCGGGGATCGATTCGACGGGTCGTCCAGTGGCTCGAGGCCCACCCGCGCCAGGTAGTCTACCACCTCGGCGCGGGTGGATCCGAGCAGCGGACGGACAAGCCAGAGCTGATCTTCAAGCGCCCGCGCCAGCGCCATCGCGGCCAGGCCCGCCGGGCCAGCCCCGCGAATGGCACGCATCAGCACCGTCTCGGCTTGGTCGTCGGCGGTGTGGCCAACCGCGACCCAGCTCGCACCGTCCCGGCGGGCCAGGCCCGCGAGAGCCTCCAGCCGTTGCTCT
>JAUVBO010000369.1 GCA_030591195.1 Pseudomonadota bacterium | reverse complement strand
GGCGGCGGGGTGCCAGAACTGGCAGGGGTGAGCGTCACTGCCCCGCGAAGTGGCACTCTTGACGGCGGCGGGGTGCCAGAACTGGCAGGGGTGAGCGTCACTACCCCGCGAAGTGGCACCGGACGAGACGCCGTCTTCTTCTTCACCCGAAATGCTCTCCTTGGGCGTTGAAGGAGCTTTGCCGTAGACTTCATCCTGGCGGCGCTCTGATCGGGACTTTCGAGCCCTGCAGCCCTGCTCCCTGAGGAAAGCGCGCGTGCTTGAGGACTGGCGCGCGGCGCGACATCCGAGCAGGATCCAGTGCGGCGGGTCAGCCGCAGTAGAAGCGCTCGAAGGTGAGGATCGCCGCCAGGCCGAGCAGGACCCAGAGCCCGCTCCACAGGGCCACCCGCCGGGGGTAGACCAGCGCGCCGCACTCGGGACAGACCCAGCGCGTCGGTAGCTCGGGGTCGCGTCGCAGGTGACAGAGCACCCCACGGCTCTCGCACGCGCTGCAGGGAGGTCCGAGCTCGCCTTCAGTCACGGCGCGTCTCTGATGGTCGCCACGGGTGCCCTCGAGTCATGGCTGGTAGCGCAGGATCGTGTTCTGCCGACCGACAGCGAAGATCCCCTGGCCACAGCCGAAGACGTCCATCAGCACGTAGGGGACGCCCGAGCTGATCGGCTGCCAGCTGACCCCATCGTAGCAGACGGTGGCGCCGCTCGAGCCGACGGCGTAGATCTGGTCCGGCCCCGCGCCCCAGATGGCCTCGAGGGCCTGCGGGGTGCCCGAGGTCATTGGCTGCCAGCTCGCGCCGTCGTAGTGGAGGATCGTTCCGCTTGAGCCGACAGCGTAGACGTCAGCGGCGCCGCTGCCCCAGATCCCATCGAAGGTGGTCTGTGAGAACCCCTTGTAGATCTCGACCCACTGGGCTCCGTCGTAGTGGAGGATCTCGCCGAGGCTACCGCCGGCGAAGACGTCGGCCGGCCCCGAGCCCCAGACAGACGAGAGGGTCGAGTTACCGCCAGTAGTGGAGGTGTGCCACTTGCTGCCGTCGAAGTCGACGATGGTGCTCATGCTGCCCACGGCAAAGATCAGGTTCGCGCTAGCTCCCCAGATCGCGTACAGCCCACTGGCGGAAGACTGGAGGCTCTTTTCGCTCCAGGTGGTGCCGTCGAAGTGCAGCACCGTGGGCCCGGTGCCGACGGCGTAGAGGTTGTCGATGTCGGTGCCCCAGAGATCCTCGATGCTCTCGGTCGTACCCGACGACGGCGTGGTCCAGCTGGTGGCGTCGAAGTGCGCCACCTTGCCCGACAGGCCCGCGACGATCAGCCTCGAGAGCCCGACCAGGGAGGACGAGCACCAGCCCGCGTTCCAGTCACCGGTGGGCGCGCCGGCCAGCGGGACCCAGGTTCCGCCGCAGGTTGTGGTCGTTGGCGGTGGGCCATCGACGGTGCCATCGACGGTGCTATCGACGATGGTGCTATCGACGATCGTGCTATCGATGGTGCTATCGACGATCGTGCTATCGACGGTGCTGTCGGCGATCGAGCTGTCGGCGATCGTGCTGGCACCATCGACTGTGCTGTCGATGGTGGCGGTGCCGTCCGGACCCGTCGCGATGCCGTCAGGCGCCGTCGCGATGCCGTCCGGACCCGTCGTGGTGCCCTCGGCAGCGCCCCGGTCCGTGGCGAGGTCCACTGGTGCGGGTGGGGTGGCCCCGTCGGTCGCGGCGTCACTGTCGGCGCTGCCGTAGGGAAAGACCAGCTGGCAGCCTGACAGCAGGATCACGATGATCGTTAAGCTCCTCACCTGCTTCAGCTTACCGGAGCCGAGCCCGCGCCGGTAGAGGGGTCCCGCGCATGGTACGCTGCCAAGATCGCGGGTCGGTGCGCTCCGCCCTGCGCTACCAGGAGCCGTTGGGGGCTTTTCTGTGAGCAGCTACGAAGACTACCGTCGGACCTCACGTCACTACGACCAGACCCGGGTGCCGATCGGCATCGAGATCATCCTCGGCTGTCTCAGCCGCGTTGGCCGACCGCTCGCCGAGCTGACGGTGCTGGATGCCGGCTGCGGGACGGGCGCCTACACCCTCGCCATGATCGATCACGTCGGTCGTGTCGAGGCGGTCGATCAGAACGAGGGGATGCTCGCGGTGGCCCGCGACAAGCTAGCCAGCGGGGCCGCGGCCGGGCGGGTCCGGTTTCACCGGGCGTCGATCGACGCCTTGCCGATACCCGATGGCTCGGTCGACGCGGTGATGGTCAACCAGGTGTTGCACCATCTCGGCGACGACGCCTCGGCTGGTTGGCCGCAGACCAGACGGGTGATGCGCCAGCTCGCCCGGGTTCTGCGGCCGGGCGGGGTGGTGGTGGTCAACATCTGCTCGCACGAGCAGCTGCGAGATGGCGCGTGGTACTGCGCGCTGCTGCCGGCCGAGGTGGAGCGCATGTGCGCGATGCACGTTCCTCTCGCTGCGCTGAGGTCGCTGATGACCGCCTGCGGCCTGCGCCACGGGGGCCGGCTAGTGCCGGTGGACGCCATGCTCCAGGGAGAGCACTGCCTCGATCCGCAGGGGCCCTTCGACCAGGCCTGGCGCGACGGCGACTCGATCTGGGCGCTCGTCAGCGAGGATCGGCTCGAGCAGGTTCTCGCCCGCCTCAGACAGCTGCGCGACGTCGGCGAGCTCGAGACCTTCGTGGCCCAGCACGACGTCCGCCGGCGGGAGATCGGTCAGGTGGGATTCACCTGGGCGATCAGGGACTGAGCGTTCGCCGGGATCTGGCCCGGGACGACCGAGCCTGCATCGCCGGGCCGAGCGAACGCGTGCCGCGAAAAGCAACGCCTCGCCCCTGATGCCGGCGTTGCCAATCACAACACCCGCGGCCTGGCCCAGCCCCCAGAAACGACCGATGTCGAAGAAAAACGGCCAGTTGACTCCCGTGCCGAGATTGGAGCAGCCCTTGCAGCGTCACCAAGGGGTTGATCAGCCGACGAGGGAACGAATGAACCGTACGAGGATCGAACGAGGGCTCTGGGTGCTTGGGCTGGCCAGCGCCATGTCCCTGGGTTGCAGCGAGGGCGGAACCCAGCCGATCGACGCTGGTGGCGATGTGGGGACCAGTGACCTGGGCGGTGGCGATGTCAGCGGTGGCGATGTCGGCGGTGGCGATGTCGGGCCGGACGCGTCGACCAGCCTGGGCATCTCGTCGGTCAACCCCGCGGTGGGTCCGGTGACTGGCGGCACATCGGTGACCATCGCCGGCAGCGGCTTCGCCGATGGCGCGACGGTCGACTTCGGCGATCGCCCGGGCACCGAGGTGGTGCTCGTCTCGCCGTACAAGCTCGAGGTCACGGCGCCCGCCGCCGACGGCCCGGGCCAGGTCGCGGTGACGGTGGCCAACCCGGACGGTGAGCGCGCCACGCTCGGCGAGGGCTTCGAGTACCGCGCCGCCCAGCCGGCCGAGGTCGACCTGTGCACCCTCCACGCCCCGGCCGCGCTCGCGACCCAGCCGGGGGTGCCGAGCGCGCCGGTCTTTGGCCGGGTCTGGGAGCAGGGCTGCACCGAGGGGGCCAAGCACTGCGCGGCGGTCCAGGGCGAGCTCGGCTTCGGCCCGGCCAGCGCCGATCCCTCCACCGACCCCGGGTCGTTCTCCTGGACACCGGCGAGCTATAACGCTGGCCACACGGCAGACGACAACGACGAGTACCAGGCCGCGCTGGCCGTCTCGGCTGACGGCAGCTACGCCTATGCCTACCGCTTCTCGATCGACAGCGGCAAGCGCTGGACCTACTGTGATCTCGATGGTTCGGCCAACGGCTTCTCACCGGCGCAGATGGGGCAGCTCACCGTCGAGCCCGAGGCGCTGAGCATCGGTTGGTGCGCGCTGCACTGGCCGCCGACGGCCGAGAGCCAGCCGAGCCAGCCGACCGCGCCGATCTACGGCCGGGTCTTCGCCGCCGGCTGCACCGAGGGCGCGGCGGCCTGCCAGGCGATCGAGGGGGAGCTCGGCTACGGACCGGCGAGCACCGATCCGGTGAGCAACCCGGCGGCCTTCACCTGGGTCGCCGCGAGCCACAACACCGCCCACACCACCGACGACAACGACGAGTACCAAGCGACGCTGACCGTGCCAGCCGCGGGCAGCTACAGCTACGCCTTTCGCTTCTCGGTCGACGGCGGCCAGAGCTGGACCACCTGCGATCTCGACGGCTCCTCCAACGGCTTCGCCGCGGCGCAGATGGGGCGGCTGACCGTCGGTACCCCCGCGGTCGACTGGTGCACGCTGGAGCACCCGGCCCAGGCATCCACCGCCCCCGGGGTGGCGAGCGAGTCGATCTACGGTCGGGTCTTCGTCGCTGGCTGTAGCGAGGGCGCGGCCCAGTGCGGCGAGGTCACCGCCCAGCTCGGTCACGGCGACCCGGCGGTCGATCCCTCGCAGGACCCGGGCAGCTATACCTGGGTCGACGCGAGCTACAACGTCGGTCACACGGCCGGCGACCACGACGAGTACCTCGCCGCGCTGACGGTCAGCGCGGCGGGGACCTACGCCTACGCCTATCGCTTTTCCCTCGACGGCGGCACGAGCTGGACCACCTGCGATCTCGACGGCTCGGCGAACGGCTTCGACGTCGCCCAGGCGGGCGAGCTCGAGGTCAGCCAGCCCCAGGCCGGCATCGCCTGGTGCAGCCTGCAGTGGCCGGCGGCCACCGAGACGGCGCCCGATGTCGCGAGCGAGCCGATCTTCGGCCAGGTCTACCTGCCGGGCTGCAGCGACGGCGCAGCGAAGTGCGGCCAGATCACCGCCCAGCTCGGCCACGGCGACCCGGCGGTGGACGCCTCGCAGTCCCCCGGCGACTACACCTGGGTTGACGCGAGCTACAACGCTGCCCACACGACCGACGACAACGACGAGTACCAGGCTGCGCTGACGGTCAGCGCCCCGGGCAGCTACGCCTACG
>JAUVBO010000669.1 GCA_030591195.1 Pseudomonadota bacterium | reverse complement strand
GCTCCACCGCGTGGCCCGCTCCGTGAGGTGGAAGGTCGACCAGAGATACGACCAGGGCGAGCTTCGCCTGCGGGTGCTGTCCACCGACGAACGCGACCCGGTGGCGCTCAAGACCTTCTACGCCCGCTCCAAACAGATATTCCGGGACTATCTGGCTGGCGAGGGGATGAAGCTCGCCTTCGAGATCGGGCCGCTGAACCTCGCCGTGGTGTCGCAGACGCTGCTCAACGATCCGAAGCACTGGCCGGGCAGCAAGTCGACCGTCGACTACCCGACCCGCTACCAGGCCCCGACCGCGACGCTCTACGTGCACAACGGCGCGGGGATGATGACCAGCGACCTGCCGTTCGGGCTGGCGCTGCACTTCTGCGCCCGGATCAGCCAGCTGAGCAACGCGCGCTGCTACGAGCTGGCGGAGGGGTTCGAGAAGCACCTCGCCCGCCAGCGGACGAAGCGGACCCGCTGAGCGGCCGGCGCTACTCACCCGCTTCAGGCAAGCCTCACCGTCGATGAGAGGTCCCCTCGCGCTGCTGTTCCTGGTCTCCGGATTTTCGGGGCTGGTGCTGCAGACCGTCTGGACCAGGATGATGATCCTCGTCTTCGGCTCGACGACCTTCGCCGTCAGCACGGTGCTCACGGCCTTCATGGCCGGGCTCGCCGGCGGCAGCTGGCTTGCCGGCCGGATGGGCGCGCGGCTGGTGAGCCAGCGCCGAGCGGTGCAAGTCTACGCCTTGCTCGAGCTCGGGATCGGCCTCTTCGCCCTGGCGTTGCCCTGGCTGATGGGCTGGCTGCCATCGCTGCAGCAGGCGCTGCATGGCGGCGACGGCTCGTATTACACCTTCGCGCTGGTGCGTTTCATCGTCGTCGCGCTGCTCCTCGGGCCGCCGACGATGGCGATGGGAGCCACGCTGCCGGTGCTCGCCCGGGCCTTCTGCCGGGTTGGGCCTTCCACGGGCGGCGCCGACGTCGGCGTGCGTGCCGCCATCGCCACCGGGCGCGACGTGGGCACGCTCTACGCGCTCAACACCGCCGGCGCGGTGGTTGGCGTCTTCGCCGCCGGGTTCGTGCTCTTGCCCCGTTGGGGTGTCTCGGCGACCAACATCACCGCCTGCCTTGCTGATCTAGCCCTCGGGGCCGTGGCGCTGCTGCTGAGCTGGCGATGGTGCGAGGCGCAAGCGCGGCCCCCGGCCCGCGACGCGGCGCCTGGGGTGGCGACGGCCCCAGCGACGCCGGCCGGCGGGCGCTCGTGGTTGCCCGCGATCGCCCTGGCGAGCATCGCGCTCAGCGGCGCCGTGGCGATGGCCCTCGAGGTCGCCCTGACCCGCGCGCTGTCGCTGGTGATCGGCTCGTCGACCTACGCCTTCTCGCTGATCCTACTCTGCTTCCTCGTCGGGCTCGCGGGCGGCGCGGCGCTCTATGCCCGGCGGCAGATCTCGTCGGCGGATCAGGCGGGGAACCTGGCGGTGGCTCACCTGCTCGCCGGGTTGACGGTGATCTTCAGCTTGCTGCTGATGGACGACCTCCCGGCGTTGATGTTCGTCGTGATGCAGCGGGTCTCGCTCTCACCTCAAGTCGCTTTCGTGCTCAAGTTCGCCATCGTCGGCCTGGCGGTGCTGGTGCCGACCCTCTTCATGGGAATGGTGTTTCCAGCGGTGGTGCGGATCTATGCCGAGCGCGGCCGTCCCCCCGCGGCCACCGCCGCCGCGGTCTATTCGGTCAACTCCCTCGGCGGGATCGCGGGGGCCTTCCTCGGCGGGTACGCCCTGGTGCCGCTGCTCGGCGTCCAGCGAACCATCGAGGGGCTGATGCTGGTCAGTCTCGCGCTGGCGGCGCTGCTGGTCGGCTTCGCCCGGGCTCGGAGCAAGCGCTGGCTGGTCTGGGCGCTGGTGCTGGTGGGCTCCACCGCCCCGTGGCTGCTGCCGCGCTGGAACCTCCACGCGATGAACGCCGGGGTCTTCCGGCTCTCGCGGTATGAGCGGCTGGTTCAGCCGCTCGGTCGACGCGATCAGGCCAGGCTCAAGACATCGCCGGTCGGCGAGGCGGCCCGATCCCGTCGTCGGGCGTGGGTCGAGGCGGCGCGGCGCCTGATCCCGGGGGGGGCGAGCACCGTCGATAGCGGCTGGGAGCCCAGCGTGGGGACGCGGATGGTCTTCTTCCGCGAGGGTCTGACGGCCACCGTCGGCGTCAGTCGCACCGTCGATCGGGCACTCGCTGGCGGCGCCTGCTGGGTCCGTCACACCCTGCTGGTCAACGGCAAGCCTGACGCGTCGTCGAGCGTGCTGCGCGCCGCTCCCGCCGGCGGCTGTGCGCCACTGCTCGAGGCCTGGCATGGCGCTGGCCGCCTGCCGCTCGCCGTGTCGTCCGCCGGCGACAGCGAGACTCAGGTGCTCAGCGGCGTGCTGCCGGTCTTGCTCCACCCGGGGCGTCCCCGCGAGGCGCTGGTGGTCGGCTGGGGGAGCGGCGTCACCGTCGGCGCGATGCGGCGAGCGGGCGTCGAGCGGATCACGGCGGTGGAGCTCGAGGGAGAGGTGATCGGCGCCTCTCGCTTCTTCGAGGCCGAGAGCGGGGCGCCGCGCCTCGACCCGAGCGTGCGGATAGTCCGCGAGGACGGCCGGAATTACCTCGCCCGGCGACAGGCGCGCTACGACGTGGTGGTCAGCGAGCCGTCTAACCCCTGGATCGCAGGCTGCGGCAACCTCTTCACCCGCGAGTTCTTCCAGATCGTGCGTCGCCGGCTGGCTCCCGACGGGGTGTTTCTCCAGTGGCTGCAGGCCTACGAGATCTCGCCGGACAACGTCTGGACGATCCTCGCCACCCTGCGGTCGGTCTTCGACTCGGTCCACGTGATCGCGCCCGTGCGTCCCGAGGCGGACCTGCTGCTGGTGGCGGGCGTGCGGCGCCTTGACTGGCGCCGGCTGGCGCGAAGGACCGCCGCTGCGCGCGGTCAGCTGGCCCGGTTCGGAATCAGCGGCCCGGCCGATATCGTCGCACGGATCGTCGCCGGGCCCGAGGGGGGCGCGCGCCTGACGCGGGGCGCGGTGCTCAACACCGACGACAACGCACAGCTCGAGTTCTCGACGCCACGCGACCTGATCAACTATCGGCGGTATTCGCCGCGGTCGATCATCCGGCGGCTGCGCGCCACCTTGCCCGATGGGCTGTCGCTGATATCCGCTCTCCCCGCCGGGGCGCGCCGCGAGTATTGCTGGTCGCTGCTCGAGTCCGGACGACTCGAAGCGGCGCGGCGAGTCGCCCGAGACGCCCGCCTGACTGACTGCCGTGAGGCCGCCGCTCTGCTGGGCACGCCACTGGCCGCGCCAGGAGCGCAGCTGGTGCGAACGACGATCGCCCAACCCCAGCTCGCCGAGAGCCTGGTCGGCGCCCTTCGCCTCCCGCGCGGACAGCGGACGCGACGCGTCGAGAGGCTGCTCTCCCTTGAGGATCAGTCCTGCGGGTCCTTGGCGCTACTCGGCCGACTGCACGCTGCCGCCGATCGTCATTACCTCGCGCTGCTTTTCCTCGAAGCCGCGGTCTGGCGTGCGGGTCACAGCCCACGTCCGCCCGGCTGTCG
>JAUVBO010000038.1 GCA_030591195.1 Pseudomonadota bacterium | reverse complement strand
CCTTCGACGCCGAAGGGCAGAACTTGGTCTCGTCGCCGCAGTCACCGACCGTGCTCGGATCGCAGGGCGTCTCCTCCGGCTTGCAGGTGTCGTTCTCGCAGACCGTGTCACACTCACAGCCGAACTTGCCGTCGCAGTTTTTCTTCCCGTCCTCGCACGGCTTGCACGCCTTCTTCGAGCCATCGCAGTAGACGTCGTAGGTCCCCACGCTGCTACACGATCCGGCCGTGGCCGCCTCGCAGCTGGCGCACGCCTGGCCGTCGCAGAGGCCCTCGCACTCGCAGACCGCATCCCGATCGCAGTTGAGGAAGCCCCCCCCGCAGTTCATGCACTCGAAGGTGGTGGTGTTGCAGAAGATCTTCGCGTCGTCACCGCAGGAGGCCTTGACCGTCGGATCGCAGACCCCCTCGGGGGGCTTGCACTGCTGGCCGTCGCAGCCATCGCTGACGCACTCGCAGTCGCTCTTCAGGTCGCAGTTCTTCTGCCCCGGCGGACACGGCAGACACTCCTTGGCGGTGATGTCGCAGTAGCTGTCAACGCTGCAGTCGGTCGCGCTGTTGGGGTCGCAGCCCGTCGTCGGCGGCGCCGCGCAGACACGGCCCGCGCAGCCGCCGCCGCACTCGCAGCCGTTGGACCAGAACCCGTCGCAGTTGCTGAAGGCGCCGCGGCAGGCGCACTGGCCCAGCGTGCAGGTGGCGTTGAAGCCGCAGCTGTTGCCACAGCCGCCACAGTTGTTCGTATCGCTGGCGGTGTCGATGCAGACCCCACGGCACCAGGTCTTGGTCGTGCCCGAGCACTGGCTGGCCGCCGGCTTGCAGGTCCGCAGCACCGGATCGCAGATCAGCCCCGGACCGCAGGGCGGATTGCATTCCTGATTGTTGTTGCCCGAGTCAGCTCCAGCGCAACCCACCAGGAGCGCCGCCGAGGCCAGAGTCCAGACGTTCCGCCGGAGACACGAAACGGTTGATATCATGACGTCGCCTCGCAGAGCATCTCAGTCCAAATAGAAGGAAGAACACCAAGACAAACGTCATCGTAGCCAAAATATATCCCCGGCGCTACCGGCGGCGGCGGTCGCGCTGGATGGTGGCGATCGCCGTCGAAACTGCGCTGACCTTGTGGTATATCGCCTCGACTGTCCTGTAGACCGAAGCAGAGGGGCGTCGATGCGCTTGGTGTCGATTGTCGAGAGCCTGATCTTCGCGGCGGACAAGCCGCTGACGCTAAAACAGATCCGTCTGCTGACCGGAGCCAAGACCAGGGACGTCAAGGACGCCCTGGAGGAGATGCTCGCGATGTACCGCGAGCCCTCGGGAATCGAGCTGGTCGAGATCGCCGGGGGCTACCAGTTCCGCACCGCGCCGAGCAACGCCAACTGGGTTCGCAAGCTGCTCGCCGGTCGCCCGGCGAGGGTCACCCGTCCGATGCTCGAGACGCTCTCGGTGATTGCCTACCGTCAGCCGGCCACTCGCCCCGAGATCGAGGACATCCGGGGGGTGGACTGTGCCAGCTCTCTGCGGGTCTTGCTCGAGCGCGAGCTGATCAGGATCGTCGGCAAGAAGGAGGAGCCGGGCCGTCCGATCCTCTATGGCACCTCCAAGGGCTTCCTCGAGTTCTTCCAGCTCAAGAGCCTCAAGGAGTTGCCCACGCTCAAGGAATTCGCCGAGCTCACCGAGGAGCACGCGCAGCAAGTCGATGCCCAGTTCGGCGGCGAGGACACAATAATCCAGAAGGATTCCACGGACGACGAGCAACCCGTGCCCGAGGTGCCTCCGGTGTTGGCGCCCGATCCAGTGCCGGTCGAAGACCTGCCCCCCCCGCCCCCGATCGAGATCGAGCCGCTGATCGAGGACCCGGAGGCGGAGGACCGCGCCATCGAGGCCCTCGACAGGGCCCTCGATCGCGCCAGCGACACCCTTCGCACCAACGCCGCGCTCCTGCAAAAGAAGCCCCAGTCCGCCCCAGGGGAGCCCGAAGTCAAACCGAAGCCCGAGGCCGAGCCAGAGCCCGAAGTCAAACCGGAGCCCGAAGTCAAACCGGAACCCGAAGTCAAACCGGAACCCGAAGTCAAACCGGAACCCGAGGTCGAGCCAGAACCAGCACCGGCGCTGCCCTCCGAGCCAAAGGACTGAGGCCCGACATGGCCACCATGCGCCTCCAGCGGTTCCTCGCCCAAGCCGGCGTTGCTTCCCGTCGCAAGGCCGAGGAGCTGATCCTCACGGGCCACGTTCGGGTCAACGGCAAGGTGGTTCGCGAGCTCGGCACCAAGGTCGAGACGCTCAAGGACCGCGTGGACTTCGACAACCAGCGGATCCTGGCTGAGGACCATGTCTGGCTCCTGCTGAACAAGCCCGACGCCACCGTCTCCACCGCCGACGATCCAGAGGGACGCGAGACCGTCCTGGACGTGATTGGCCCCCAGCCCCAGCGGATCTATCCGGTTGGCCGCCTCGACTATCACACCCAGGGAGCGTTGCTCCTGACCAACGACGGCGATCTGGCCCACGCGCTGATGCACCCGAAAAACCAGATCCCCCGGATCTACGAGGTGAAGGTGCGCGGGATGGCCGTGCCCAACCGGCTCGACGAGCTACGCGAGGGCGTGACCCTCGAAGACGGCACGCGGGTCAGCGCCGTTTGCCGGATGCTTGGCACCACCGACCTCCACACCTGGATCGAGGTCATCCTGCACCAGGGCCTGAACCGCCAGATCCACCGGATGATGCTCGCCGTCGGCCTCGAGGTGCTGCGGCTGATCCGAGTCAGCTTCGCCGACCTGACCGTCCAAGGGCTGCGCCCCGGCCACCACCGAACCCTCAGCCAACGCGAGGTCACCGAGCTGCGGAACCTGGTCAGCCTCCAGGGCGAAACCGTCCGTCACCGCGACAAGCCCGCCACCCCGGGCCGCAAGCCTGCGTCTGCCGCTGGGAGCAAGCGCAAGGCGCCCTCTGGCCGCAAGCCTGCCTCTGGCCGCAAGCCTGCCTCTGGCCGCAAGCCTGCCTCTGGCCGCAAGCCTGCGTCTGCCGCTGGGGGCAAGCGCTCCGCTTCCGGCAGCGCAGCGACGAAGAAGAGCCCGGCGAAGAAGAGCCCGGCACGCGGCAGACCACGTCAGAAGCGTTGAACCGGTCCAGCCGAAGGTAGGCTACGGGCTTGTGACAGAACAACTCGATCACTGACGCCGCCGATCCATCCCCGCTGGCTGCGTTGCGCCTCCTCGAGTTACCGACGGGTAGCCCTCGTCGGCAGGCCTTGCCAGCGGGGCGCCTCGACGACCTCAGTTGGCCAATTTGTTCTGTCACCAGCCCTAACGATCGAGGGAGCGGGCGACCCGATCGAGCACGCCGTTGATGAAGCCGCTCGACTCGGTGGTGCCGAACGCCTTGCCCAGGTCGATGGCCTCGTTGATCGCGACCCCGGTCGGGACATCGGGGCACTCGGCGAGCTCGAAGGTCGCCAGGCGGAGCACGTTGCGGTCGACGTAGCTCATCCGCTCGACGCGCCAGTTGTCCGAGCTCCGGCCGAGCAGCTCGTCGATCTTCGCGCGATGCCGGACCACCCCGTGGCAGAGCTCGGCAGCGAAGGCTCGCGCCTCGCCGGCGGCGGCCTCGCCGTCGCCGGCGGTGGCGTCGTCGGCGATGGCTTCTTCGAGCGCCGCGAGCTGCCGCGCCAGCGCACCGTCCACTTCCTCAGCGGGCGGGCCCTCCTCGAGGACTCCGCGGATGTCGAGGCCAAACAGCGCCTGCAGTGCCGCCACCCGCCCCGCTCGTCGCTTGGTCATCGCGCCGCTACAGTTGCTTGTAGAGGTTGGCCATCTCGATCGCGGCCTGCGCAGCGTCGAAGCCCTTGTTGCCCGCCTTGGTGCCGGCCCGCTCGATCGCCTGCTCGATGGTGTCGGTGGTCAGCACCCCGTAGGCAACCGGCTTGCTCGCCGAGAGCTGGACGTGGGCGATCCCCTTCGAGACCTCGGCCGCGACATAGTCGAAGTGCGGCGTCGATCCGCGGATCACGGCCGCCAGGCAGATCACCGCGTCGTCGTCGGTCTTGTCGCAGATCTGCCGCAGCAGTCCGGGGATCTCGAACGCCCCCGGGGCGCGATAGACCGTCACGTCGTCGGGCTCGCCGCCGTTACGTTTGATCGCGTCGAGCGCCCCCTCGAGCAACCGGTCGGTGATGAAGCTGTTGAACCGGCTGACGATCACGCCGAACTTCAGGCCCTTCGCCGTGAGGTTTCCTTCAATGACTCGAGGCATCTTGTTCTTTCCTCTTCGCGACTCACTCGTCGCCGGTCAGCGCCACCTGGTCCACCACGCTGAGGCCGAAGCCCTGCAGGCCGACGATCCGCTTCGGGTTGTCAGTGATCAACCGGATCTTGGTCAACCCCAGCGAGGCCAGGATCTGGGCGCCGAGGCCAAACTCCCGCAGCTCGGGTCGCTCGGGCTCGGCGTTGCCCGCGAGCAGCGCGACCTGGACCGACAGGTCGAGGTGCTCGGGCATCACGTAGACCAGCACTCCACGTCCGGCGGCCTCGATCTGGCGCAGCGCCCGCTGGTTCTTGGCGCAGCCGCACCCGTTGGTCACGCCGAACACGTCGGTGGGAATGCTGGCGCGATGCATCCGCACCAGCACCGGCTCGTCGACGCCCTTGAATTCGCCCAGCACCAACGCCAGGTACTGGGCACCCGTAACCATCGGTCGATACGCGATAACCCGGAAGCTCTGGCTCAGCCCATTCGGAACCACCTCGACCTGGGACACCGGCTGGATCTGGTTTTCCCGCTCGAGCCGGTACTGGATCAACTGCTCGATGGTCACGATGCCTAGCTCGTGCTGAGCGGCGAAGACCTCGAGATCGGGTCTCCGCGCCATCGTCCCGTCATCCTTCATGATCTCGCAGATGACTCCCGATGGCTCGAGCCCTGCTAGCCGGGCGAGATCCACCGAGCCCTCGGTCTGGCCCGCGCGCACCAGCACACCGCCCTCGCGGGCGCCGATGGGAAAAACGTGACCGGGCGAGACGATGCTACGCGGCGAGGCGTCGGCGTCCACCGCGACCTTGATCGTCCGCGCGCGGTCCGCGGCCGAGATGCCGGTGGTGACCCCCTCGCGGGCCTCGATGCTGACGAAGAAGTTGGTGCCGAAGCGCGACTGGTTGCGCTCTGACATCTTGGTCAGCCCGAGGCGCTCCAGCCGCTCCTGCGTCATCGTCAGGCAGATCAGCCCGCGCCCGTAGCGCGCCATGAAGTTGATGCCGTCGGGGGTGACGAACTGCGACGCCATGCACAGATCGCCCTCGTTCTCCCGGTCCTCATCGTCGACCAGGATCACCTGTTTTCCCTGGCGAATCTGCTCGATGGCCTCTTGAACGGTGAGTTTGACGTTGCTCATGTTACGACCCTCTGCGAGCCGCTACATAGCACGTGATCTCGGCGGGATCTATCGTTCCCCGTCGATTCACGCGAAGCCATGCTTGCGAAGCCAGTCGAGGTCGACCCCCTTGCTGCTGGTCCCGCCGCTGACGTCGCCTTCACTGGCGTCGCCCCGCCACGCGCCGAGCATGCGTTCGACGTACTTGCCGAGCACGTCCACCTCCAGGTTGACCGCCTGCCCCGCGCGTCGGTGCTGACAGGTCGTGCTCTCGAGGGTATGGGGGATCAGCGCCACCGTCAGAGTGCCGGCCCCGAGCCGCGCGATGGTCAGGCTCGCGCCATCGATGGCGATCGAGCCCTTGTCGACCATGTAGCGCATCAACGCCTCCGGGGCCACGACCGTCAACTCGAGCGAAACGCCGCGCGCCTCGAGCGTCTCGATCTGTCCGATTCCATCGACGTGGCCCTGCACGATGTGCCCGCCGACCGCGTCGCCGAGCCTCAGGGCAGGCTCGAGGTGGACCTTGTCTCCGCTCCGGAGCGCGCCGAGGGTCGACCGCTCGAGGGTCTCGGCGACGGCGGTAGCACGCACTCGCGCGCTTGCCGGCTCGGTCACCGTCAGACAGACCCCGTTGACCGCGAGGCTGTCGCCAGCTCGCAGGTCCTGGCCGAGGTGCGTCGCGATCCGGAAATGGGCCGCCTGCCCCTCTCGGCTGACGCCCTCGATCCGGCCAATGTCTTGTACCAATCCGGTGAACATGCTCGTCAACTTTGGTGCCGCACCCACACGGCTCGTCAGTTACAGCTGGACATCAACCACAGCCGGGCAGAGACCGCCGGGCCCCACCGAAGACCTTGCCGGCGATCATCAGGTCTTCTCCCACCCGCCGGACCTCGACCCCAGACAGCCCCACCGCCTGATTCATCGTACGCGCCGCTGCCCCCCTTAGCATCGGCAGCCCAGCCGGGTCACCGAGGATCTTCGGTGCGACAAAGGCCACCACCTCGTCCACCAGCCGCTGCTGCCAGAAGCTGCCGGCCAGCGTCGGCCCGCCCTCGAGCAGCAGACTGACCACCTGCAGCCTGCCGAGGGTGGTCAGCAGGCTTCGGATCGACACCCGGCCACCCCGCCCGGAGACCCGGACCACCCGCGCGCCCGCCTGCTCCAGCCGCTTCGCCCGCCGGACGGACGCCGCCCGGGTGGCGAGGATCCAGGTCGGAGCCTGCGACGTCGCCGCCGCGGCGACGACCTTGGCCGCGGGCGGCGTCCGCAGGCGGCTGTCGATCACCACGCGGATCGGATCACGCGCCAGTTGACTCCGCGCGGACGCCGGCCGGCAGGTGAGCTGCGGATCGTCGGCGATGACCGTGCCGATCCCCACCGCGATCGCCTGGTTCAGCCCCCGCAGCCGGTGCCCCTCCGCGCGGGCCGCGGCACCGGTCACCCAGCGGGCATGCCCGCTGGCCGCAGCCACGCGGCCATCGAGCGTCATCGCGGCCTTGAGCGTCACGTGGGGCCGCCGCTCGAGGATGTGGGTCGCAAAGGCGCGGTTCTCGTCGCGGCACTCCTGCTCGAGCACGCCGCAGCGGACCTCGACGCCAGCGCCACGCAGCCGCTCGACGCCCTTGCGGCAGACCAGCGGATTGGGGTCGATCATCCCGATCACCACCCGCCGCACGCCCGCGTCGATCACCGCGTCGGCACAGGGGCCGGTTAGCCCCTGGTGGCAGCACGGCTCGAGGTTGACGTAGAGCACAGCCCGGCGGGCAGCCCTGCCGGCGTCTCTCAGCGCGACGATCTCGGCGTGATCGGTGCCTGCCCGGCGGTGATACCCCTTGCCCACCACCCGATCTCCCTTGACCACCACCGCCCCGACTCGCGGGTTGGGCTCGGTGCGCCCCCGGCCCCGCCGGGCAAGCGCGAGTGCCTGGCGCATGTAGCGCCGATCACGCTCGTCGGCGTCCAACCGCCTACTGCGTTCGTTGCCCATGACCGTTGGCGAGCAGGTCCTTCAGCTCGTCGAGGAACTCGTTGACGTCACGAAACGACCGGTAGACCGAGGCAAACCGGACGTAGGCCACCGGATCGGTGGCCCTCAGGTGGTCCATCACCCGCTCGCCGATGTAGCTCGAGGAGATCTCCTTGTCGCCGACCTCGCGCAGCTCACGCTCGATGTCATCGGCGATATGGTCCATCGCGTCCACGGGCACCGGACGTTTCTCGCATGCCTTGCGGACGCCGATGACGATCTTGGCCCGATCAAAGGCGACCCGGCTGCCGTCCTTCTTGACCACCATCGGCAGCACCTCTTCGACCCGCTCGTAGGTGGTAAACCGGCTCTCACATGCCTCGCACTCCCGGCGACGGCGGATCACGTCGCCGTCCTTCGACAGCCGGGAGTCGATCACCTTGTTCTGCAGGTCCTGACAGAAGGGACACTTCATGATTCGGCCCCGGCCTCCGCCGCGCGGATCAGATCGAGCCGGCGCTGGTGCCGACCTCCCTCAAAGCGGCCATCGAGGAAAGCCCGCAGCACCGCCTTGCCCATCTCGGGCCCGATTACCCGCCCGCCGAGGCAGAGCACGTTGGCGTCATTATGGGCGCGGGACATCGCCGCGCTGTAGGGTTCCTGGCAGAGGGCCGCACGCACGCCGGCGACCTTGTTCGCCGCGATCGACATGCCGATGCCCGAGCCGCAGACCAGCAGGCCGAGAGGCGCCTCGCCGGAGGCCACCCGGCGGGCGACCGCGAGCGCGAGCTCCGGGTACTCCGCCGACCCGGTGGTCGCCAGCATCCCGCGGCTCTGGTCGTAGGCCATGCCGGGTTCACCGCCCAGCGGGTAGGCGCCGAGATCCTCGGTCTGCCAGCCCCACTCGCGCATCGCGTCGAGCAGCTCGTACTTGAGCGCCAGGCCGGCGTGGTCGCTGCCGACAACGATCCGTCCTTGCTGGTCGGCGCCTCGTTCTTCGCTCACGGCCCCCCCTTTGAAAACGATGCAGCCGCCGACGTTAGCCGGCGAACCGGCGCAACACCAGGCACGCGTTGGTGCCACCAAACCCGAAGCTGTTGCTCATCGCGACGTCGACCTGCAGCTCCCGCGGCTCGTTCGCCACGTAGTCGAGGTCACACTCGGGGTCAGGAGTCTCGTAGTTTATCGTCGGTGGGATCACCCCCCGCGCCACCGTCAACGCGACGAACGAGGTCTCGATACCACCCGCCGCGCCGAGCAGGTGCCCGGTCATCGACTTGGTCGAGCTGATCGCGAGCTTGGCGGCGTGGTCACCGTAGACGCGCTTGATCGCGAAGGTCTCGACCGCGTCGTTGAGCTTGGTCGACGTACCGTGGGCGTTGATGTAGCCCACGTCCGCGGGATCGGCCTTGGCCGAACGCAGCGCCCCCCGCATGCACCGCTGAGCCCCCGCGCCCTCGGGAGCGGGCTGCGTGATATGAGCAGCATCGCCGTTGAGAAAATAGCCCCCGACCTCGGCGTAGATCCGCGCCCCGCGCGCCTTGGCCCGCTCGAGGGTCTCGAGGATCACGATCCCCGATCCCTCGCCGACGACGAAGCCGTCGCGGCCGGCGTCAAACGGACGGCTGGCGCGCTCGGGCTCGTCGTTGCGCTTGGAGAGCGCCTTGCAGGCGTTGAAGCCACCCACACCCAAGGGGCTGATCGTCGCCTCGGTACCGCCAGCGAACATCACGTCTGCGTCGCCGCGCCGGATGACCCAGTAGGCGTCACCAATCGCGTGCGATCCGCTCGAGCAGGCCGAGACCTGGCTCAGGTTGGGCCCCTTGGCGTTGTGCCGGATCGACACCTGCCCCGGGGCGATGTTGATGATGATCTTCGGGACGAAGTAGGGCGAGATCCGTCGTGGACCACGCTTGACCAGCGTGTCGTAGGCGTCCTCGATCGTTCGCACGCCGCCGAGCCCCGCGCCGAGGAAGACGCCCACCCGCTCGGCTTCCTCGTCCGAGTACTCGAGCCCGGCGTCAGCCTTCGCCTCGTCGGCCGCGACCAGCGCGAACTGGACGAAGCGGTCGAGGGTCTTGGCCAGCCGCTTGTCGAGCCACCTCGTCGGGTCCCAGTCCTTCACCTCGCAGGCGAACTTGGTGACGAACTGGCTCGTGTCGAAGAGCGTGATCGGCGCCGCTCCGCTCTTGCCAGCCAGCAGCGCAGACCAGGTCTGTTCCACGCCGATCCCAACCGGCGTCACCAGACCGATTCCGGTGATTACTACGCGTCGATCCACGGGTCACTCCGCTGGGCCTAGGCCGGGACTGGGCGCGAGCGGCGGCTCGACCGCGCCCCGCGCGCGCCGTGGCGCCCGCATCAGCCCGCCAGCCCAAGGTTCGCCAGCGCCAGGCGCCGCCTAGACCTGCCTGCGCCAGGCGCCGATTGGTCTAGATGTGCTTCTCGATGTAGGTGATCGCGTCTTGCACGGTCCGGATCTGCTCGGCATCCTCGTCCGGGATCTCGATGCCGAACTCCTCCTCCAACGCGAGCACGATCTCCACCACCGCTAGCGAGTCAGCCTTGAGATCGTCGGTGAAAGAAGAAGCGGGCTTGATCTTGTCCGCCTCGATCTCGAGCTGCTTGCTGATGATCTCGAGCACCTTACTGGTCGTTTCTTCGCTCATTTCACTCTCCGAATGAGGCGTCGCCTCTCCTACATATACATGCCGCCGTTGACCCGCAACACCTGTCCAGTGATATAGCCTGCCGCCGGCGAGCAGAGGAAGCGGACCATCGCCGCCACGTCTCCCGGCGAGCCCGCCCTGCCGAGGGGAATCGCTGCCAGCAGCTTCTCCCGCTCCTTCTGGCTCAGGTGCTCGTCGGTCATCTTGGTCAGGATGAAGCCCGGGGTCACCGCATTGACGGTCACGCCGCGCCCAGCGAGCTCGAGCGCCAGCGAGCGGGTCAGACCGAGCAGGGCCGCCTTGGAGGCCGAGTAGGCCGACTGACCGACGTTGCCACGCTCGCCAACCACCGACGAGATG
>JAUVBO010000906.1 GCA_030591195.1 Pseudomonadota bacterium | reverse complement strand
TGGGTCAGGCCGTAGTCAGCGTAGTCCTCGCGCCGCCGCGAGATCAGCATCGTCGGCAGGTAGAGGAAGATGATCGCGATCATCGTGTGCAGGTGGGCGTTGACGAAGCCAACCACCCGCCGCAGCTGCCAGAGAACCGCGCAGGCGACGGTGGCCCCGGCGAAGATCAGCACCGTCTGGAGCAGCTCCTGGCGGCGCGACAGGGGCGCGAACCGCTCCGGTGGCTCGGGCGGTTCCGGTTCGATGCTTCGGTGTGTCTCGGACATCGGGCGCGGGGCAAGTCCGGCAAGGGGCCTTGATCCTGGTTGGTATATCACATGGACAAATCGTTTCCCTATCCTGGGGGGGTTGAGGTATCCGCAAGGAATGCAGCCCAGCAGACGCGCAACAGGCCTGGCGCTCCTCGCGACGACCATGATCTTGACTGCTGCGGGATGTCCCCGCCGGGCGAGCCGCCCACCGGCGACGCCGAGCGGGCCACCGGCCCCGCCAAGACCTCGGCCGGCCGCGACCCCACCGGATCGAGGACTCCTCGAGCGATTCGCCGCGACCTACCGCTTCCGGCTCGGCCGGCCGAAGGCGATCAAGATCGCGCCCACGGGAGACGCGGTGCTCTTTCTGCGCTCGGGGCCGCGCGACTTCGCCCAGAGCCTCTACCAGGTGAAGCTCCCGGCCGGCGAGGAGCGGCTGCTGCTCTCGGCGGCGCGCCTGCTCGGCGGGGCTGACGAGGAGATCGACGCGGCGGAGAAGGCCCGCCGGGAGCGCCAGCGAGTCGTCACCCGCGGCATCACCTCCTTTCGCCTCTCGCGCGACGGCGCCCGGCTGCTGGTCCCGCTGAGCGGGCGGCTGTTCGTCGTCGATCGCGCCAGCGGCAAGGTCCGCGAGCTGGGCGCGTCGGGGGGCTACCCGATCGACCCGCGCTTCTCGCCCGACGGCCGCAAGGTCTCCTGCGTCCGCCTGGGCGACCTCTACGTGATCGACCTCGCGAGCGGACGCCAGCGACGACTGACCCGCCGCGGCACGCACCCCCCGCCGCCGGCTGGATTCGCGGGCGACCACGCCGCGCTGAGCCACGGGCTCGCCGAGTTCGTCGCCCAGGAGGAGATGCGACGCCACCGCGGCTACTGGTGGTCGCCAGACAGCAAGCAGCTGGCTTTCCAGCAGACCGACAGCTCCCAGGTCGAGACGCTGTACATCGCCGATCCGCACCAGCCCGCGGCCAAGCCACGGTCAGTGCGCTACCCTCGGGCCGGCAAGGCCAATGCCAGCGTGAGGCTCGGCCTGATCGCCGCCACCGGCGGTCCGGTGCGGTGGGTCCGCTGGGACGCGACGCGCTACCCCTACCTGGCGAAGGTGGTCTGGTCCGGTCCCGGACCGCTGACCCTGCTGGTGCAGAGCCGCCGGCAGACCGAGGCGACCCTGCTGGCGGTGGATCGCGGCGGCGCGACCCGCTCGCTGCTGGTCGAGCGGGACGAGGCCTGGCTCAACATCGACCCGAGCGTGCCGCGCTGGCTGCCCGACGGCAGCGGCTTTCTCTGGAGCACTGAGCGGCGGGGTAGCTGGCAGCTCGAGCTACGCGACCGCCGAGGCGCCCTGGTCCGGGCGGTGACCGAGGCCGACCTCGGCTACCGCCAGCTGTTGCACCTGGCTCCGGCGGGCGACCGGGTCTACGTGTCGGCCAGCCGCGAGCCCACCGAACGACACCTGCACGCCGTGCCGCTGTCCAATCCAGCTGGCGCCGTCCAGCTCAGCCACGGGGCGGGCGAGCACGAGGCGGTGTTCGCCCGCCGCTCCGGTCTGTTCGTCGAGAGCGCCGAGCTGCTCGACGGCAGCGCCAGCGTGCGCGTCCGGCGGCTCGCCGCGGGCCAGGAGATCGCCGCGGGCCAGGAGCTCGCCGCGCTGCGCTCGGTGGCCGAGCGGCCGCCGTACCAACCGAAGCTGCAGCTGGTGAAGGTCGGCAAGCAGCAGCTGCGCGCCGCGCTGGTCCGGCCCCGCGGCTTCGTCGCCGGCCGCAAGTACCCGGTGTTGGTCTACGTCTATGGCGGGCCACACCACCGCACGGTGCGCGCCCTGCCCCGCCGGTACCTGATCCGCCAGTGGCTCGCAGACCAGGGCCCGTTCGTCGTCGTCTCCATCGACGGGCGGGGCACGCCAGGGCGCGGTCGGAGCTGGGAGCGGGCGCTCAAGGGCGACATGGCCCGGGTGCCGCTGGCCGACCAGGTGGCGGGGCTGCGAGCCCTCGGCGGACGCTTCGCCGAGCTCGACCTGTCGCGGGTCGGCGTGTTCGGCTGGTCCTACGGCGGCTACCTCGCGGCGATGTCCGTGCTCCGTCACCCGGAGGTCTACCGCGCTGCGGTGGCCGTCGCGCCGGTGACCGACTGGCACGACTACGACACCCACTACACCGAGCGCTACCTCGGCCTGCCGGCGGAGAACGCCGCCGGCTACCGCGCGAGCTCGGCGCTGACCCACGCGTCAAGGCTCGCCCGCCCGCTGCTGCTCGTCCACGGCACGGCGGACGACAACGTCTACTTCTCCCACAGTCTTCGCCTCTCGCGAGCCTTGTTCCTCGCAGGCCGCCAACACGAGTTCTTGCCGCTGTCCGGCTTCACCCACATGGTGCCCGATCCGCGGGTGACCCGGCGGCTCTACCGGCACATCGCCCGATTCTTCCGCCAACGGCTCCACGCTCCGGCCGACTGACCGACTCGAGAGGTCACCTCGGCGCGCGGATCTGACGCGTGTTCCAGCGAGCGAGGTAGCGGCGGTAGCTCGCGTCCCCGGCGTGGGGGGATTCGTCCGCCGCGTACGGATAGCGCTGCATCCCGTGGTAGGGCAGCGG
>JAUVBO010000183.1 GCA_030591195.1 Pseudomonadota bacterium | reverse complement strand
CCTCCGCCCCCACCCCCGGGTGTGCCGGTCGCTGCCGGACCGCCTCAACTGGCCCCGACGGTGATACCGGGCGACCTGGCGCCGCTGGCTGCGTCGCCCGCTGACCTGGCGCCGCCCGCGGTCCCGGCAGCACCGGGGGTGCCCGTACCGCTGGCACCCGCCCCGGGACCGGCCGCGACGCCCGGCGGACCGGCGCTCGAGCCGATGCCGTCGGAGCCACCGCTCAACTTCTTCGCTGGCCTCCCCTACTTCTTCCGCGTCTTTTTGCTGCGCCTCAAGTACCAGGGCGCGATGCGGCAGGTTCAGCGCGAGACCGACCGCAACGGCCGGCATCTCGACGAAGCGCTGCGGGATCTCGGGAGACGGGCGCAGGAGATCGCGCTCGACCACCCGCCGATCCTGCCCGCCCTGGCAGCGGTCCAGGCCCTCGACCACGAGCGAGGGGCCGCCGACAGTGCCCAGTCCGCGCTGGACGAGAAGCAGGCCGCCGAAGAGCAGCGTGTGGCCGGCGTGGAGGCGGACTGCAACCAGCGGATCGCAACCGCCCAGCAGCAGGCCGATCAGGTGCAAGCCGCGCTCAGCGAGGTCGAGGGCCGGCTGCGCCAGGCGACCGCCCAGGCGGCTCAGCACGACCGCGAGGGCAAGGCGCTGAGCAGGCAGCAGGCCGACAAGCGCGCCGCGGCGACCAAGGCCCAGGACGCCGCCAAGCAGCAGGGACTGCAGCGCGAGGTGGCGGACCTCGGCGTGAAGATCGGCGATCTCGAGACCCAGCGGGCGGCGGCTCAGTCCGAGGCCGACCAGCTCAAGCCAACGGTCGAGGAGCATCGCGGCCGCCTTCGGGCGGCCAAGGCTCAGATCCAGGAGATCAACCAGGAGCTGCTGGCCGGACGCCAGGAGCTGGCCACCGCCAAGCGCGAGATCGCCGGGCAAAAACGTCAACAGGGGCTACAGCTCGGCCGCCTGGAGCAGCAGGTGCAGCAGTGCCTGCTCGAGCTCGGTCAGGCGGTCGACGCCGAGCGGGTGACCCACGACCAGCTCGAGGACCTCTACTCGGCCATCGACGGCATCCGGCAAGCGATCAACGAGCTTCAGGGCCGCCTTGCCCAGCTCGGCGAGCAGCGCGACAACTACGACCGAGCCGGCTTCAAGAACGGGCTAATCATCCTCTCAGCGGCAAGCGGGATCTTTCTCGTGGGGCTGCTGGTCCTCATTCTGATCCTCGCGCTCTAGCTCAAACTCCAACAAAAACGAGACATAGGGAAAGGCACGCCACCAGCGGCCTCGTTCTTGCGTTCCAGGACGATGGGCCGGAAGATATTGGTGGGCCGTTTTGCCGGGGAGATCTCGTAGTCCATAGGGTGGGTGTGCTGGCTCGAGGAGCAGTCACAACCATCTCAATATGTAGGGATTCTTCCCCAGAAGCAGTGACAGCAGCCCCGCCGCCGGGGCAGAAAATTTCAGAGCAGTTAACAATTTGATGACCCTGCTCCGTAGAGAAAAAGGTCGACGATGCTGCTGAGCAGCGACCGAAAGCTGCTCAAGCGGTTTCGCGATGGCGAGCCCGCCGCGTTCGGCCGGGTGTACGACGAGTACGCACCGGCGATCGCGGCATTTCTCGCCGGGGGATTCACCTTTTCGAGCAGGGGACGGATGTTGCGGTTTCGTGGCTACCATCAGCCGTTCGATCTCGAAAACGCGCTGCACGAGACCCTCGCCCGGGCGTTCTCCGAGCGAGCCCGCCTGGCCTACGACGGGCTGTCGTCCTACAAGACGTACCTGATCGCCATCGCCAAGAACCTGGTGCTCACCGAGCTCAGACGGCGCGAGGTGGCGATGAGCCAGCTGGTGCGGGTGCAGGACGGCGAGGAGGTCAGCCCGGCGATCGAGGTGCCCGACGACGAGGCGCCGGTGGCCTGCAGCGCACCCGAGCCCTCGGCCGAGGCGGCCTTCCTCCACCGCGAGCTGGCGAAGCTCTACCAGCTGTTCGTCGAGCAGCTCGACGAGCGCGAGCGGGGCTTCTTCAGCGCCCGCTTCGAGCAACGGGCGACCCAGGTCGAGGCCGGCAAGCGGGTCGGGCTGTCGCACATGCAGGCGCGCACGGTGGAGAAGAAGCTGCGCAAGCGCTTCCTCAAGTTCATGCAAGCCCACGGCTACCTCGAGCAGTACGCGGGCAAGCACGCCGCGGTGGTGGCGCCATGACGACCACCGGGAAACATGGCCAGCAGGTCGGGGCTCAGCGGCGCTGCAACGCGGGCTTCGCCGAGCGGATCGACCAGCTGATCCTCGACGAGCGTCCGTCGGCGAAGAAGCTGGCGCGGCTTCACGAGCACCTCGCGGTCTGCGAGGGCTGCCGCCAGCGCTACGACAAGGTCGCGCTCGCCGGCCGGCTGCTGCACGGTGGCCCCGAGGCGCTCGGGCAGCCCTCGGCAGCGGAGATCGCCCGGGCGCGGGAGCGTCTGCTCGGGCGGACCCGCCTGTCGCCCGAGCCCCCGGTCAAGCGGCTCGCCCTGCGCTTCGTCTTCGCCCTCGCCGCGGCCGCTGCCGTGGTCGCCATCGCTCTGCCGCTGACGCTGGACGACAAGACCGCCGCGCTGCCGGCTGGGGGTACGCCGCAGTTCCAGGTGCGCGGCGCGCCGGCCAGGCAGGGCAAGATGGTCGGCCTGCGGGCGATCTGCATCAGCAACCGGCAGGGCATGGCCAAGCCCGAGCTGCGCGAGCTGCCTGCCGATGCCCTCGGCCGCTGCGGCGTCGACGACGCCCTGTCGTTCGCCTACACCAACCGCACCAAGAACCTGCGTCACCTCTTCCTCCTCGGCGTCGACGAGGCGTTCGAGGTCAAGTGGTACCTGCCCCGGACGCCTGTCAGCGAGAGCGTGGCGGTGGAGGCTGGTGCGGTGGACGAGCCGCTGCCACGGGCGGTGCGCCTCGAGGTCCAGCACCGGTCCGGTGCCCTGCGGGTCTTCGCTCTCTTCAGCGCCAAGCCCCTGTCTCGCGACGCGGTCGCCGACGCCGTGGCTCGCGCGCGCAAACAGACCGGCGGCAAGCTCGACCGGCTCGAGCTGCTGCCGCTCGACGACACCGAGCAGCGGCGGATGACGGTCGAGCTCACGCCGGCCCCACCCAGATCTGGGCAGGCCAACGACGGCGCCGTCAGGGCGCTGAGGCTCGATGGGCCGGGCGCGCAGAAGCCGCAAGAGAACTGAGAGGCACGGGTCACGGAGGGCATGCGTACCGCAACCAAACGAGATCGTCTGCTGGCGGCGCTGGTGCTGGCTTGGTCGGTGCTCGTCGCGAGCGCGGCGGCGGCCGAGCAACGGCGCTACGTGCTGATCATCGGCAATAACCAGAGCCTCGATCGCGGGGTCAAGCCGCTGCGCTACGCCGACGACGACGCGGTTCGCTACTATCAGCTCTTCTCGCTGACCACCTCGAAGGTCGCGCTGTTCACCGTGCTCGACGACGACACGGCGCGGCTCTACCCCGAGATGATCGGCAAGGCCCGGCCGCCGCGGTCGCGGGATATCTTCGCCACGCTCTCCCGCTGGAACACCGAGATGGCGGCGGCGCGCCAGGCCGGTGACGAGCCGGAGCTGATCTTTATCTACGCCGGGCACGGCGACCGGGACGCCTCGGGCGAGGGCTATGTCAACCTTCAGCAGAGCAAGCTGCGCCGGCGGGACCTCTACCAGCGCGTGCTCGCCCCGTCGAAGGCGAGCTTCATCCACCTGATCATCGATGCCTGCAAGAGCTACTTCCTCGTCAACCGCCGGGGCGCCGGCGGCGACGAGGCAGATCAGTCACACGCCGCCGAGATCCGGGCCTTCCTCAAGAAGGAAGAGCTGGCGGCCTACCCGCACGCCGGGGTGATCCTCGCCACCAGCGGCGACCAGTCGACCCACGAGTGGAACCGCTACCGCGGCGGGATCCTCAGCCACGAGCTGCGCTCGGCCCTCGCCGGGGCGGCCGACATCAACGGCGATGGGCGGGTGGAGTACAGCGAGGTTCACGCCTTCGTCGCGGCGGCCAACGCCCGGGTCAAGCACCCCGAGGCCCGGCTGCGGATTTTTGCCCGGTCGCCAGCAGCCAACCGCCACCGGCCGCTGGTCGACCTGCGCCAGGCCCATGGTGCGCGGCTGCTGCGCTTCGACCGGCGGCTCGCGGGCAAGTACCACCTCGAGGATGACCGGGGCGTGCGGGTCGCCGACCTGCACAAGTCACCCGGGATCCGCTTCGACGTCGCCGTCGACCGCCAGCGCTCGTTCTACCTGCGGCGGGCGCCCGGCAACGAGGCGAAGATCCTTCCCGGCGACGGGCGGATCGAGGTTGCCGCGCTGAGCTTCAAGCCGGGGTCGCTCGCTGCCCGCTCGGCGAGCCTCGACCGCAGCTTCCGCCGCGACCTCTACAAGATCTCCTTTTCCCGCGGCTTCTACGAGGGCTTCTGCGTTCAGGCCGGCCACGTGCCGGTGGCGGGCAAGTCGGTGGAGTTCGTCATCGAGCGCCCCGCCGGTCGAGCGCTCGGCGCGCGGCACGAGCTGCTCGCCGGCTACGTGCTCAGCAGCGCGCTGCTCGATCTCGAGGGCGTCAACCACGGCTTCGCCCTCGGCTACAGCTATCTCGTCCTGCGCCACTTCTCGGTCGGCGCGATGCTGCAGTATGCCCGCTCGGTCCACGATGGCGAGGGCGGTAGCGGTGGCGAGGGCACGGCGCGCCTCGACCGCTTCGCCGCGTTGGTCGGCGCCGCGGCGCGGGCCGAGATCCTGCCGCGCCTCAGCGCCCGGGCCGAGATCTACCTCGGCTACCAGGGCTACTTCGGCTCGGGCCAGGTGACGGTCAAGCTCGACGGCAAGCCGATCCAGGGGTCCGACCCGCTCGGCTTCCGCTTCGAGGCCGGCCTCGCCGCTCGCCTCGACCTCACCTCGTTCCTCTTCGTCGACGCCCGGGGCGGCCTCGGCATCGAGCTGGTGACCATCGAGCCCGACGAGCAGACCCACGTCACGCCTTACTTCGGCGCCTCCCTCGGCACCCGCTTCTAGAAGCGGACGAGCTGGCAGCTCCCGGCGACGCAGCGGGGAGTGACCTGGCCGCCGATGCCGAGGGCCGTGCACTGGGAGACGAAGCAGTCGGCCGGGCAGGGGACCTGCTTGACGGTGTTGGGCAGGGCGCGGCAGGCGCAGCAGTCGTCGACCATGTAGCAGTCGCTGTCGGTCTTGCAGGCGTCGGTGGCGTCGGTGAGCAGGCAGCGGCCGGCGACGCAGTAGGCCTTGGGGGTCGTCAGGCCGAACAGCGCCTCGCACTGGTAGACCTCGCAGTTGTCGGGGCACGGGCCTGGCTTTGGCATCGGGTCAGCGCTGGGGTACAGGTCGTAGGCGTAGCACTCGCAGCAGTTGTTGCGCACCGCGCAGGCCACACCCTGGCACTCGAGATCGGTCGGCGGCGGCTGGGTCGACGAGCAGGGCCCCAGGTGCTCGACCGAGGTGCCGGCGTCGATCGCCCCGCACTCGGTGTCGTAGTAGATCCCGTCGCAGCCGCAGACCCCATCGCCCGGGTACTCGGGGGCCCAGTCACCGTCGCCCTCGCCGTCGGGATCGGGCCCCGGCTGGCGGGCCTCGTCGCTACCGCCACAGCTGGCCGGGCGGGGCTGGCAGGTGCCCGGCTGGCCGCACGCCGGCCCGAGGTCGCAGTAGTAGCCGGCACCGCACTCGTCGCTGGTGACGCACTTGCTGACCGAGCAACGGCCGAGGCAGTCGACGCAGGGGGGCACCAGGCCCGGCTCGTCCTCACTGCCCGGCGCCGGCGGGTTGTAGTCGACGCCGGCATCGGGCATCGGCCGCTTCCTCGCGCCGTCGCCGGCGTCACAGCAGGGATCGACCTGGCAGCCCGGGTCCTCGTAGCTCGTCTTTGCCGGCCGGATGCAGGTGGCCTCGCCGGGGCAGTCGCCGTCGGTCAGGCAGGTGCCCGCCGGGCGCTGGCAGCCGGTGGTGGTGGTCGATGGCGGCACGTTGGCTGTGTTGGAAGGACCCACCGGCCGGCTGTCGACGCCGCCGTCACCGGTCGAGATCACCCGCTGGCTGTCACAGGCGGCCGTGGCGAGCATGGCGCCGATACATAGGATCTTGGTTAGGCTGTTCATGGCTCGCGTTCATAGCAGGGTTTGTGCCATGCCCGGATGGCTCGGCCGGTGTTGAAAACACTAGAGGCTCGGCGCTCATTTCCTCAGAAATTCGAGGTGGTGCGCCACCTGGCACACAGAAATGCCGGCGCGCCAAGCGTCAGCGCGCGAGCAGCTG
>JAUVBO010000602.1 GCA_030591195.1 Pseudomonadota bacterium | reverse complement strand
TCGGTGATCGTCCGGCAGGCCGCCTCGGCCTGCGCCACCGCCACCAGACCCTCGGTGACCGATGCATTGGCGCCCTCCACTAGCAGCGAGAGCCGGGCCCGTTCACCCGCGAGAAGGTAGACCGTGTCGTCCGCCAGGCGGTGCTCCGCTTCGCACTCGGCGATCAAGCAGGCCAGCTCGGCCTCGCGCTGGTCGATCTCGTCGATCGTCGACCGCAGCTGCTCGAACTCTCCGTCGATCTCGTCCTGCCTCGCCGTCAGACCATCGATCTCCGACGAGATCCGACCGAGATCCTTCTCGCGGGTCAGGATTTCCTTGTCCCCCTGATGACCATCGCGGGTGGTCTCGTCGACGATCTGCCGCAAGGACGCAAGCTCGGTCTTCACCGTCACGTGACCGTCGAGGGTCTCCTGGTACTCCTCCTCGAGGTGGGTGATGATCTCGGTGAGCTCCTTGATCTCGCGCTTCTGCCGCAGCACGCCCGACACCTCGGCGTCGAGGGATCCGCCGGTGAGGGTGCCCGATGGCTCGAGGATCTCGCCCTCGAGGGTCACCAGCGTGCTGTCGGGCATCTCGTCCCAGAGCGCCAGGCCCTCGGCGAGGGTGTCGACCACGACCACGTCGCCCAGCAGGTTGTCCGCCACGCGGGAGAAGTCGTCCCGGCAGCGGATCAGGTCGAGGATCGGGCCATGTACGCCTAGCGACCTGCTGGCGCAGCTGCGGCGGGCTACCGAGGCGCCAGCGGACAACCGCAGCGCGGGCATCAGGCCCCCGCCACTGCCACCGCCACCGATGCCCCCACCGCCCGCCCCGAGCTCGACGCCGCCGCCCGACGAGCTGTCCCCTGACAGACCCTGGCAGTCCCAGACGACGCCCACCGGCGCGCGATCGAGCAGCGACGGCCCACGTAGGTTTCGCCGGGTGATGAAGCTCGACCGTCCCTCCGAGTTGGTCTTGAGGAACTCGATCGCCTCGACTCCGACGTATTCGTTCTCGACGATCACCGTGCCGAGACGCCGATCGAGCACCGCCTCGAGCGCCGTCTCGTAGGCCGACGGCGCCTCGATGATGTCGGCCACCAGCCCGAGGATCCCGCGCTGCTCCGCCTCGCCGTTAGCCCGCTGCATCACCGCCCGGGTGCCGCGACCGAAGCCCTCGTAGCGCTGCTGGATCTCCCGCAAGGAGGTCAGCCGCGACCGCCGCCGGTGGAGCTCCGTGCGCAGGACCTCGAGCTGGGCCTCGCCGCGGTGCGCCAGCTCCTCCTACTCGTCGTTCCGCGCCTGGGCCCCCTCCCGCCGCGCTTCGATCTCCTCGCGGGTCATTCGCAGGCTGCCAAGCTGGCCATCGAGCGTCGACGCCGTGGCGCTCAGCTCGGCCAGTCGATCGACCACCCGATTGGCCTCCTGGCGCCGCCGCTCGATTCGCTCCTCGATGTCCCGCCGCCGCTGGGCCATCGCGCGCATGCTCGCCTCCGAGCGCGCCCCCGAACGCTCCGCCTCGGCCGAGGCCGTTCGCTCGACCTCGATCCGATCCTCGACCTCGTGGACCTCCTGGCGCAGACCGGCCAGCACCTGCTGGCGCACCTGCAACACGGCCGCGAGCGCTCGCTCCTCCTCGGTGGTGGTCCGCAAGCAATCAGCCACCAGCAGCCGATCGGCCTCGGCCTCGGCCACCTGGCGACGTAGCCCCTCGGCCTCCGCCTCGGCGGTCTGGGCCTGGCTCTCGAGCTGTTCAGCCTCGTGAGTGTGGAACCCGCAGGCGTTCTCGGTGAGCGTGATCTGGTTGTCGAGCTGGTAGAGGCCCTCCTGCTGGCTCGTCAGGTGATGCTCCTGCTCGATCGCCGCCAGCCGCGCGGCCTCCAGCTTCGCCTCGCCCTGATCCAGCTCGAGCTGGCTCGCCTCGCGCTCCTGCTCCAGACCGATGAGCTCGGCCTGGACCACCTTGTCCTCGGCGATCAAACCCAGCAGGTTGTGCGACGCCGACCAGAGCTCGATGTCGCGCATCTCGGTCCGGTAGGACTTGTAGCGCGCGGCCTTCTTCGCCTGGCGCCGCAGCGACCCGAGCCGACCGCCGATCTCGTCGAGCACGTCGCTGACCCGCAGCAGGTTCTGACGGGTGGCGTCGATCTTCCGCTCGGCTGCCTGGCGACGACGGCGGTACTTCGTGATCCCGGCTGCTTCCTCGATGAACAATCGACGGTCTTCGGGCTTGGCCGAGACGATCAGGCCGACCCGCCCCTGCTCGATGATCGCGTAGGCTTTGGTGCCCACGCCGGTGCCGAGGAAGAGATTGGTGATATCGCGCAGCCTCACCGGGAGGCGGTTGATCAGATAGACGCTGGTCCCGTCACGGTGCAGCCGCCGGGTGACTGTGATCTCCTCGTAGGCGATGAACTCCGGGGGAACTCGACCATCGTTGTCGAAGGTCACCGAGACCTCCGCCATCCCCGAGGGTCCCCGTGAGTCGGATCCCGCGAAGATCACGTCCTCCATGGATTTGCCGCGCAGGTGACGAGGGCTCAGCTCGCCCATCGCCCAGCGCAGGGCGTCGACAACGTTGGATTTTCCGCAACCGTTAGGACCGACGATGCCTGTGATCGGCTGGCTGAGGTCGAGCGCGGATTTGTCACAGAAGGACTTGAAACCGCAGAGATCGATTCGCTTGATTCGCATCGTCTATCGCCTAGACCACGAGATCGCCTCGCAGGTGGAGCTCACGACATGAGGATGGCGCAGCTCGGCGAAAATCCACAAATATCAGACCCCGGCTTCGCCTGTAAAGGCAAAAAACATCGCACCACTAGATGCGGTATGTGGCGTGGCCAGCGCACCGGACCCCTGGTGCCCGGAGAGAGCCTATTAGATCCCTTCCACGCTCCGGATCCGGGATTGAGCCCTCACAAGGCCGGTCGTCCAGCCCCTTGACCGTGGTATACGAAAGAAGTGCGAATCATTGCTGGATCCTTGCTTTTGCTCGCATTGGTCGGCCTACGCATCCCGGCTCTGGCTGCCGCAGCCCCCACGCTGACGATCACCGGCCGGACCCAGCTCCGGTTGACCGCTGTCCGGCGGTCGGCTCGGGGGATCGTCACTATCCGCGGCGATCTTCGCGACGCGGACCTGCTCGCGGGGATCGCGCGCGAGCGGGTCGACGTCAGGCTGACCGCTGGCCGCGGGCTTGTCCGCCAGGTCGTTCGTACCGATCGCCACGGAAGCTTCGCGGTAGCTTGGCCGCTGCCGCTCGGCACCTATCCCATAGAGGCACGGTACCGCGGGAGTCGCCTCTACGCGCCCTCGTCCGTTGGGCCGGTGCCGCTGGACGTATCGAAGCTGTCGGTCGCCCTGGAGATCCGGATCCCCGGGGAAGGACTCGACGCTACCCGGCCGAGTCAGGGGATCGTCGTCGCCGCGCGCGTCGACGGCCAGCCGGCAGATCTGGCGGTCGAGGTGCTGCTCGCGCGCGGAGCCGGCAGCCGGAAGCTCGGCCTGGTCCGCACCGGCAAGTCCGGCGCGGCCCAGCTCTCGATCACCACCAAGGTGCTCGGCAAGCCCGGGCCGGTGGCCCTGCTCGCCCGTTTCTCCGGCAGCCAGCAACTGAACCCGGCGACCGTACGCCACGAGGCGCTGCTCGTCACGCCGGTGACGCTGGCGCTATCCGCCCAGGCAATCGAGATCCCGGCTGACGACATGATCGATCTTCGCGGCGTTGCTCGCGACGTGCTCGGACCGGTGGCGGGTGGCACCGTCGGTCTACACGTTCAAGGTCGGCATCGTGGGACCACCGTCACCGACCGCGCTGGGCACTTTCGT
>JAUVBO010000275.1 GCA_030591195.1 Pseudomonadota bacterium | reverse complement strand
GTCTGGTCGACATGCAGTCGCTCGATCCAGCCCGAGAACTTGAGGTTGACCACCGAGACCAGGTCCTCGGCCACGACCACCTCGCCGATGGTCCTCACGCGCCGCGACAGTGCCCCCCGCTTGACGTGGGCCACCCGCACGCCCATGTTCTGGACCATCACCGGATCGACGGTGACCGTGCCCTCGCCACGCTTGCCCCCCTGCTTCGCCTTGTTGGCAGGGTCGCCGGCCGAGCCCTTCCGCATCGGAGTCAGGTCCATGCCACAGATCGGGCAGGTTCCGGGCCCCTCCTGGATCACGTTGGGGTGCATGCCGCAGGTGTGGAGCTGCTTGCCGCCCTTGCTTTGGGCGTGAGCGACGCTGACGACGCCGTCGTCGAGCTGGCGGGCGGTCGGCTCACTGGACCCGAGGATCTGCCAGGCCAGCAGACCCCCGACGACCATCACCAGGGCGATGGTCGTGGCCAAGAACAAGCGAGCTTTCTTGCGCTTCATTTCGGTCTCCACTATCGAACCTGTCTTCCGGTCAGCGCCTCGAGCTCGACGCGAGACAGGGCGGCCAGTGCCTCGGAGCGCCGAATCGTGCGCTCGAAGTCCAAGAGCTGGATCTCTGCCTGAAACAGCGAGGCAAAATCGGCGCGGTCCACCTGATAGGCGGCGAAGGTGGCGTCCAGCGTCCGGTGGGCCTGGGGCATCAGCTGGTCGCGATAGGTCTGCGCCTGCTGTGCCGCCCTGGTCCAGGCAGCGACGCGCCGGCCGAGCGATCCCCGGATGCGGTCAAGCTCTGCCTCTCGCTGCTGTTCGGCAGCTCTCGCGCGAGCTCTCTGTTCTCGCCGCTGGCTGCCCCAGCGGCTGTCGTGGGAGAGCGGGATCGGCACCGAGATGCCTGCGGAGAAGAAGTCGGTCCCCACGTCCGGGCCGGCTTGGGTCCGCACCCGATAGCCGATCCACGCGGTCAGATCGGGGTAGCCCTCCCTCGCCGCCTGCTTGGCCGCGGCGCGGCGGGTTCGAGCCTGCTCGAGGTACCAGCGGAGCAGGGGACGAGACCGGCTGGCTGCTGCGGTCAGCTGCTCGATCGTTCGGTGCAGTCGGGGCTCGAAGATCCGCTCCGGCGTCCTGATCGGGACGCTCACCGCGCGGTGCAGCGTGGCGTTGATCGTCGCGGTCAGGGCACGATCGTCCCGCGCGAAGCCCTTGAGGTCGTCTCTCAGCTTGTTCCTCAGCACCTGCAGCCGCAGCAGATCGTGCTGCCCGACCTTGCCCACCTCGTACTTGACCCGCACGACATCGATGAACTGATCGACTAGCTTGATGTGGTCCTGCGTCACCTTCTTCAGCTGGCGAACGAGGGCGAGGCTGTAGTAGGCACGCTTGACAGCCGCGCGAAGCTGGACCTTGCGCTCTTCGAGCAACAGCCGCTGCTGTCGAACCTCGCCCCTGGCCACCTCTTGCCGTAGTCCGACCTTTCCCGGGAAGAAGAAGGTCTGCTGGAGCTTGAGCTGCAGACCGCTCATGCCGTGATCGCCCAGGGTCCAGCTATCGATGGGGATATTGGAGTACTCGACAGCGACCTTCGGGTCGAGCCAGGCGCCGGCGGCGCGGATCCGCTGCTCGAGCGCGCGGACTCGCGACTTGATCGCTGCAATGCTCGGGTTCTGCCGAGCCGCCTGCGCCGCCAAGGCCGTCGACCGATCGCCGGACGACTCGTCACCCGCCGCCGTCTCAGCTCCGGCCTGTCGAGCCCCCAAGATCGCACCTCAGGCGATGATCAACAGCGCTAGTGCCTTGTCTGTCGCCATGACTTGAATCCTGTTCATCTCGTCTGGTCTTCACTCGCCCACGGCCCTCAGCCGCCCGAATCCTCTGCAATCGGTACGCCACAGGGAGCAACACGCCTTGTCTGTCTGATTTCCGCAGGTTGGCGCGGGAAGATGCCGAACGCCACGCCGAGCGCGGAGAATATCCTGAAGCCCATTGAACAATATTCTCAAGCCGCTCCGCCGGAGGCCTGATGCGCAACAAGCTCAAGCTGGCAGCAGATACGGAGGCGTCTGCGTCAGGGTTACCTGGGAGCTATGGGGGCAGGCGATCAGAGGTCCTTGCCGAGGATCTTGTCGAGGTCGCGCGGCAGCACCACGGTGAAGGTCGATCCCTCGCCGACCTGGCTCTCGACGCGGATCTTGCCGTGGTGGTCCTGCATGATCCGGTAGCAGATCGACAGGCCGAGGCCGGTGCCGACGCCGACACCCTTGGTGGTGAAGCCCGGGTCGAAGATCCGCTTCACCGTCTCGGGGTCGATACCGTGGCCGTCGTCACGGATCTCCACCAGCACCCGGTCGCCCTCGACCCGGGTCGAGATCCCGATCGTGCCCTTGTCGGCGATCGCCTGCTTGGCGTTGACCAGCAGGTTGAGGAAGACCTGGTTCAGCGGCCCGGGGTAGCAGGGAACCCGTGGCAGCTCGCCGTAGTCACGAACCAGCTCGACGCAGCGCTTCAGCTCGTGATGCAGGAGCGCCAGCGTGTCCTCGAGCCCCTCGTGCAGGTCGACCGCCTTGAGCTCCGCCTCGTCGAGGCGCGCGAAGGAGCGCAGCCGCCGGACGATGCTCGTCACCCGCCCGGCGGCCGACTCGATCACCTGGTTCGACTCATCCATCACCCGCAACACCAGCTGCAGCTTGCGGTCGCTGTCGAGCCGCTCGGGGATCGTCTCCTGCAGCACCTTCTTCAGCTTGGCGACCGCTTGAACCAGCGTGCTGTGGGTGCTGTTGATCGCCCCCACCGGGGTGTTGATCTCGTGGGCGATGCCAGCGACGAGCATCCCGAGCGCCGCCATCTTCTCGCTCTGCACCAGCTGGGTGTGGGTTTGCTTCAGCTCGAGGTTGGCCTGCTCGAGATCCTCGACCACCCGCTTCATCTCGCTGATGTCGTTGATCGCACCGATGATCGCCCGTCGACCATCGATCTGGGCCGTGGCCATCGAGACCAGCGCCCAGAAGGTCGTGCCATCGGCCCGCCGGTAGCAGACCTCGTGGTTGCGCAGCTCGCCGTCGCGCTCGAGCCGCTGCAGCGCCAGGGTCCGGTCCTCGGCGCTGCAATAAAAATCCGGCGACCGCTGTCCGATGAGCTCGTCGGGGGCGATACCGACCAGCTCGCCGAGCGGCTGGTTGGCGAAGAGGATCTCGCCGTCCTCGACCCGGGTGATGATCAGCGGCACCGGCGAGAGATCGACGATCATGTGCAGCTGCTCGTCGGCCGCCTTGAGCTGGGTCACGTCGGAGCAGACCCAGACCCGCCCGAGCTCGCGGCAGCACCGGTCGCGGACCGGCGCGCAGAAGAGCGAGAGGTAGCGCCGCTGGGGCCGCACCGCCTCGAGCATCCGCTCGAAGATCCGCCCGTGGTCCGGCTCGCTCCCAACGTCATGGCTGTCCGGCTCCCGCTTGAGCTGCTCGGCCAGGCGCCGGAACCCCTGCCGGTCGGCGAAGCAGGGCTCGATCCGCTCGAGGAAGGCGTCGATCGTCTGCCCGATCGCCACCTCGCCATCGACGCCGAACATCTCGCCCGTGGCGCGGTTGCTGGCGGTGATCCGGCCGTCGAGATCGACCATCAGGATCGCCGTCGGCGACGAGTCGAGGATCGCCTGCAGCACCTCGGTGTTGGTCGCCAGCTCGGCGTTGACCCGCTCGAGCGAGAGCGTGCGCCGGCGCAGCTCCTCCTCGAGGGCCTCGCGCTCGCTGGCGTCGCGAGCGAGCCGCTGCTGCATCAGCCGATGCTCGCGCGCCCGGCCGACCACCACCTCGAGGGCGTCCGGGTCGTAGGGCTTGGTGATGAACTGGAACGCGCCCTGCTTGATCGCCTCGACGACCAGAGGGATCGACCCGTGGGAAGTGAGAATGATCAACGGCAGCTCGGGATCGAGCCGGCGCAGCGCGCCGAGCACCTCCAGGCCAGTCTCCTGCTGCAGCTGGTAGTCGCAGACCACGACCTCCAGCGGGCTGGCACCATCCGCGCCGGCGCGCACCGCCGCGAGCCCCTCGGCGCCGCACGAGGCGAGCGCGACGCTGCACCCGCGGACCTCGAGGTGCTCGGCCAGCGAGCGGCGCTGGTCCGCTCGATCTCCGATGTACAGCACTCGAATCGGGTCCGTGCGAATCGGGTCCATCCCAAGCTCGTCCTCGGCTCTCGGCAGCGAGTGATCGAGGCTAGCCGACCACAGGGGCCCCGTGCAAACGCCAACGCCGCCCTGCCAGCCGAGGGTCCGGATCATGGTGTATGCTGCGATGGATGAGCAAGCTTCACTGGAGAGAGGTCACGGTCGCCCTCGGGTTGCTGGCCGCCGCCTGCAGCGGCGATGGCGGCGGGAGCGGACCGCTGCCCGATCGGGGCCTGCCCAGCGCCGACCTCGCCGCCCCCGCCCCCGACGCGCCGCCGGGAGCCGACCGGGGCCTGGCGACCAACCGGTGCCTCGCCGGAGAGGAGCTGCTCGCCAGGGTCGACCCGGCGCGGATGCTCGCCGACCTCGAGCACCTGGTCGGGCTCGGCGAGCGCCGGACCCTCGAGGGGCAGACAAAGGCCGCGGCCTATCTCCGCGGCCAGCTAGCGGGGCTCGCCGGCGTCACCGTCGAGGAGCACCGCTACAGCTACCTCGGCGCGAGCTTCGTCAACCTGATCGTCGACATCGCCGGCAGCGAGCGGCCCGACGAGCTGGTGATGGCCGGGGCCCACTACGACTCGAACAGCGACGACCAGGCCCTCGCACCGGGCGCCGATGACAACGCCTCGGGCACCGTGGCGGTGCTCGAGGCGGCGCGCGTGCTCGCCGGCTGCGCGCCCCGCCGCGGCATCCGCCTGCTCTTTTTCTCCAACGAGGAGCGCGGGCTGATCGGCTCGTCGGCCTACGTCACGCAGCTCAAGGCGGTGCTGCCGCGAGAGAAGATGCTCGGGTTGATCAACGTCGACATGATCGGCTACGGCCCGGCCGACGAGGACCTCGACCTCGCCACCAAGCCGGCCTACCGCAGCCTGGCCGAGGAGATGGCCGCGGCGGTGGCCCAGCACACGGCGCTCAGGACCAAGCTGATCGTCAGCGACCACTGTGGGTGAGGTGACGAGGGCGCCTTCTGGTCAGAAGGCTACGCAGCGCTGTTCGCGATCGAAGAGTACGACGCCAGCGACCACGATCACCCGATCCCGAACCCGCACTACGAGACAGTCACCGACACGGTCGAGACGCTCAACCTGACCTTCCACGCCAACGTCACCCGCGGCGTGATCGCCACCCTCGCGACCCTCGCCAACAAGCCGTGACCACTCCTGCTCGGAGTCTCCGCCGGTGAAACGACGATCGATGCTCTCGCTCTGCGCCGTGCTCGCCGCCACTGCCGCTGGCTGCACCTGCGCCTCACCTGACCGCGCCGCGAACCCTGACCGCGCGAAGGATGTCTCGCCCGCCGCCACCAGGGCCCTGGCGCAGCAGCCGTTGGACTGGATCGACGACGACTATCCTCGCGCGCGCCAGCGAGCGCTGGCCGCGG
>JAUVBO010000832.1 GCA_030591195.1 Pseudomonadota bacterium | reverse complement strand
TGTTCTGGCGACGACAAGAGCTTCAACGCCTGGATCTGGGCCCGCTAGCGCCGCGAGGCGCGCCGCCGGGTCAGCGCCAGGTCAGCCCGGCGTCTGGCGCCGGGCGGCCAGCGCCAGCAGGGCGGGCACCAGCAGCAGGTCGGCGACCAGCGCCACCACCACGATGCTGCCGATCAGCGTGCCGAAGTGCACCAGGTTCTTCAGCGTCGCCGCGGCGTAGATGAAGAAGCCGCCGGCGAGGGCCGCGCTGGTGACGAAGATCGCCCGTCCGGTGGACAGCAGCGTCGCTTGCACCGCGTCGGCCACCTGCTTGCCCTGGTCGCGCTCGCGCACGTAGCCGTAGAGCAAGTGGATCGTGTCGTCGACCACCAGCCCGATCGCCAGGCTGCCGATCAGCATCGTCGAGAAGTCGAAGGGGATGCCGAGCCAGCCCATCCAGCCGGTGATGATCAGGATCGGCACCAGGTTCGGCACCATCGCCAGCAGGCCGATCCGCACCCGGCCGAGCATCAGGATCATCAGCAGCGAGACGACGCCGAGGGCTATCGGGTAGCTGCGGGCCATGCTGGTCAGCACGTGGCTGACGGTCTCGATGAACAGCACCTGCATCCCGGTGATGCTGACGCGGGCGGCGGGGTAGTGCCTGGCGAAGTGGCGCCGCAGGTCGTCGACCACCGGCACGTAGCTCACCGCGTCGGCGAAGGGCACGGTGAGCGTCATCCGCAGCCGGCGCAGATCGGTGGTGACGAGGTCCTCGAGGTCGTTGCTGCCGCTCATCTCGAACAGCAGGATCTCCTGGGCCACGGCGGCGTTGCTGTCGGGGATCCGGTAGTGGTCGGCGCGGTCTTCGTTGAGCGCCCGGTGGACCTCCTTGATCAGCGCGCTCAGCGCCATCGCCTTGCCCACCGAGGCCTCGCCGCGCCGGTAGCGCTCGAGCTGCTCGGCCGAGCGGGCGAGTTGCTTGATCAGCGATGCGTCGTAGACGCCGTTGTCCTTGCCGGTGTCGATCACCACCTCGAAGGTCAGCGAGCCGCCGAGCTGCCGATCGACCGCCTCGGTGGCCAGCCGCAGCGGGTGGGTCTCGGGAAACCAGCGCATGCCGTCTTGCGAGATCCGCAGGCGCCAGATCCCCGCCGCCGAGACGACGAAGACCGCCAGCCAGGCCCAGACGATCCACCACGCCCGCCGGGCGGCGAGCCGGCCGGTGGCGTCCAGTAGACGGTCCGACAGCGGCGCGGCGCTGGCCGCGGACGCCGGGCGACCACGCCGAACCGGGAGCAGGGCCAGCAGGGCGGGCAGCAGCAGCAGCGTGTAGAGCAGGGCGAAGCCGACGCCGATCGGCGCGGCGAGGCCGAAGTCGGCGACCCAGGCGACGTCGGCGGTGGCGAACGACAGCAGCCCGGCGGCGGTGGTCAGGCTGGTCATCAGCACCGGCAGGCCCGAGTGGGAAAAGGCGTAGACGATCGCCGCGCGGCGATCGCCCTCGTCGCGGTAGCGACGGTAGAAGACCGACAGGATGTGCACCGCGTCGGCGATGCCGACCACCACCAGGAACGAGGGCAGGGCGCTCGAGACGTTGGTGAACGGCAGGTCGAGCAGGGCCATGATGCCGACCGTCGAGACCAGCGAGCAGATCACCACCAGCATCGGGTAGATCACGCCGGTGAGCCGGCGGAAGAGCAGCGCCAGCAGCAGCATCGACAGCAGCAGCGACAGCGGGGTCAGCAGCCGCAGGTCGTCCTTGATCGCCCCCTGCAGCACCGTGTTGAGCACCGGGTGGCCGGCGAGGTGGACCTTGACGCCGCTGGCCGCCAGCGGCGCGGTCAGCGTCTCGACCTGCCGGAGGATCTCGCTGTGCTCGGCGATGTCGACCGGTAGCGGCTCGCCCCCGTCGGTGGCCGACGGCCGGGTGGCGGCGGGCTCGATGATGATCGCGGTGCTGCGCCCGTCGCCACCGACGACGTAGTTGCGATAGAGCGGCTCGGCGAGCACCCGGGCGCGAAGCGCCGCTGCCGCCTCGGCGGTCTCGGGCAGCTCCTCGAGCAGCTTCTCGACGATCAGCTGTCCGCTCTGGTCACCGCGGGTGCGCCGGACGTTGACCAGGCTGGTCACCTCGGCGACGTGAGGCAGACGCCGCTCGAGCGCCTGGTGCAGCGCCTCGAGCTCGCCGAGAAAGCGGCGATCGAAGATCCCGGTCTCGCTCGGCGGCTCGAGCAGGACGATCAGCATGTCGCCCTTGCCGAACAGCCGCTGGTAGCGCTCGTAGGCGACGCGGGCCGGGTCACGCTCGTGAAACAGCGTCACCATCGAGGCCTCGAAACGCAGCTGGCGGAGGGGCGCGGCCGTGCCCGCCAGCAGCGCCAGCGCCAGCCCGAGGGCCACCAGAGGGTGCCTGCAGATCCGGCCGGCGAGGCCAGCGAACGCCGCTTCGAGTCGCGCTCTCATCGGGTCACGTTCACTGAGCATTCTTGGCGGATGTCGTGCGCTGTCAAGTGATTCGCTGGTCCGTCAGGGCGCTGGCGGCCATTGCCCGGCGACGCTATCATCGCTGGATGCGTGGTCGTGGCTTGCTGTCGATGCTGGCGCTGCTCTGCGGCGCCTGCTCCACCGCTGACGGAGGGGCCGCCGCGGACTCGGGCGGCAGCAGCTGCTCCGGACCGATGGTCTCTGGCGTCGCCGAGAATCTCTTCGGCGTCTGGGGCAGCGGTCCGGAGGATGTCTTCGCCGTCGGCGCCAACTCCACGGTGGTGCACTTCGATGGCGTGAGCTGGACCGCGAGCAGCACCGGCGCGCCGGGCGATCTGTACGCGGTCTGGGGCAGCGCAGACGGCGTATACGCCGCGTCGAGCGCCGGCGTCGTCTTTCGCTACGATCTCCACGATCGCGAGACCTGGCACAGCACCTGGGCCGACAGCGAGGCGCTGCGGGGGATCTGGGGTGATGGGGCAGAGCCGAGGTTCGCCGTCGGTGGCGACCAGGACGGGATGGTGCTCGAGTTCGACGGCCAGCGGTGGTCCCGGGCCTACGGGGGAGCCGGGCAGGACAGCTACCTGTACGC
>JAUVBO010000821.1 GCA_030591195.1 Pseudomonadota bacterium | reverse complement strand
CCGATGCCGGTCTTCCTGCACAACCTCGGTCAGTGTTACAGGCGCCTGACGGGGCCGGCGGCGACGCAGAAGGCGCTGCAGTACTTCGAGCGGTTCCTCGAGGCCGAGCCGATGGTGCCCAACCGGTCCGAGGTCGAGCACGAGATAGCCCGGCTGCGCCGGCAACTCGCCAAGCAGCGCCGGTCAGCGGCTCCGCCGCCAGCCATCAAGGCCATCGGGTCGACGCCGCCGACCGGGGCGATCCCGGCGCGGGCGCCTCGGCCCCAGGCCAGCCGTCCCTTCTACCAGCGCTGGTGGTTCTGGACCATCGTCGGCGCGGTGGCAGCGGGTAGCATCACCGCGACGTTGATGGCGACCACCGGTGGCGATGGCTGGGAGCCTCAGGGGACGGTCTACGGGCCACAGGACTTCTCCGAGCAGCGACGATGAGATCGTCACTATCTTCCTTGAACATGGCGGTGGTGCTGGCCGCTGCGAGCGCGGCGGGTGGCTGCAAGGCCGATAGCTGCGAGGAACTCTCCCCGCGGGCCCAGATCGAGGTCGTCGCCGAGGGCCACCCGAGCGAGATCGTCGAGACCATCGTCGAGGTCGCGTTCGATGGACGGTTGATGACCAAGGCGTTCGTCTCGCCGCCGCTGCGGTTCGTGTTTGCCCTCGGGCCGGGCGACGCGCCACCGGCCACGCTGTCGGTCAAGGTGGTGGCTCGCGACAGCGAGATGCACGAGCTGACCGGTGGCGACGCCCACGCATTCACGCCCGACGGCTGCAACCGCTATTTGGTCCAGCTCGTCGATGGCGGCCCGGTCGATGGCGGCCCGGTCGATGGCGGCCCGGTCGATGGCGGCCCGGTCGATCGCGGCCCGGTCGATCGCGGCCCGGTCGATCGCGGCCCGGTCGATCGCGGCCAGGAAGACGGCGACGTGGACCCCGACGGCGGCCCAGGCGATGCCACCACGCCGGACGCGGCCCCGTGTACCTGCACCGTTGGCTGCTGCGACGAGTCCGGCCAGTGCCAGGCGGGCACGACCGAAGAAGCCTGTGGCGCGGATGGTGAGTGGTGTCAGGACTGCATCACCGCCGGCCGGTCCTGCCTGAACCGCAGCTGCGCCGGTCCGTAGACCGCGCTCAGATTCTTCGACGCAAGCCGACGGGGCGCGCTGCTCTCCAAGGCTCAGCCCCGGCGCACCCCAGAGGGTGTGCTAAGTTCGACCCCACGATCCACCCGCGCTCGCTCATCGCTCGTTCCGGTCGAAGAGGGTCAAGTCGCCGATGAGACTGTCGTCCTTTCTCGTGCTTTGTTTGCTCGCCCCGTCCGTGGCCCGGGCTGCTCCGCCCCCTGCCGCCACGACCGAGGACATCGCCCAGCCAGCGCCTCGCTTCGAGGCGAGCGCCGGCTATCGCCTGATCGGTGCTGGCCTGTCGGCGATCCCGCTCGACGAGCAGGGCACCGAGCTCGGCCGCAAGGCGTGGATCGAGCAACGGCTGCGGTTGATGGCGACCTTCCGCCCACGGCGCCTGCGCAGCCTGCGGGTCGAGCTCGGCGCCGACCTGTTCTCCGGCCAGCTCGCCGGCGACACCAGCGCCGTCGGCGCGCGATTCCTCCGCCAGCCTCGCGACGGACTCGACGCGCACCAGGGGTTCGAGCCACGTCGCGCGATGGTCGCCTGGCGCAGCCGCCACGGCGAGCTGCGCGCCGGCCACCAGGCGAGCGACTGGGGCTACGGGATCCTCGCCAACAGCGGCGAGCGCGAGCTCGACTTCGGCGATCAGCGGCTCGGCGACCTGGTCGAGCGCCTGGCCTTCGTCACCATGCCCCGCCCGGACCTCTTCGTCGCCCTCGGCGTCGACCTGGTCTACCGCGACAGCAACGCCGAGTTGCTCGATGGCGACGTCGGGATCAACGCTGTCGGGTCGGTCTTCTTCCGCCGCCAGCGCACCTTCCTCGGCTTCTACAGCGCTCTTCGCGAGCAGTGGGACGACGGTGGCGAGCGGCTCGAGGTGCTAGCGCTCGATCTCCACGGCCGGCACGGTGGCCAGCTGCTCGACGGCCAGGTGGACTGGGAGGCGGGCTTCGAGGGCGTGCTGCTGCTCGGCAGCACCTCGCGGGTCCGACCCGAGCCGGACCTCGACGGCGCCGTGGTGGCGACCGGTGGCGCGGTGGCCCGGGGGGGGCTGACCTACCGGCCGTGGCGCATCGGCCTGAGCTTCGAGGCCGGGCTGGCCGCCGGTGACAACGACCGCAACGACGACACGGTGCGCCACCTGACCTTCCACCCGGACTACCGGGTGGGGTTGATCCTCTTCGACCAGGCGCTGGCGGGGATGACCGCCCGCAGCGCCGATCGGCTGGCCGACCCGTCCCACGTGGGGCAGGCCCCACTCGGCACCCGCGCCGTCCCGACCAACGGGGGGGTGCAGAACGCCTTCTACCTCTGGCCGCGGATCTGGTTCGAGCCGCTCGAGCGCCTGGTCCTGCGCTTCGGGCTGCTGCACGCTCGAGCCGTGGCGGACCTGGTGGACAGCTACTCGACCAACCTCGTCGGCGGCGGCAGCAACCGAGGCTTCTACGGCGGGCCCGGCTCGGCCCGTGACCTCGGCCTCGAGATTCAGCTCGGCGCCCGCTACCGGATCGCCCTGCGTCACGGTTTCTCGCTGCACCTTGGCCTCGAGTGGGCGCGGCTGTTTCACGGTGGCGCTGTCGTCGACGAAACGGGCCGGTCGATGCTGCCCGACCTCGACCGCGTGGTCGGCCGGGTGTTGGTTGATTGGAGGTATCGCTGATGGTTCCCCGAGCACCTGCAGCGCTGCTGGCGGCGGCGGCGACGCTCGCCGCGGTGACCGGCTGCGGCGATCTTCCGGGCGGGCTGCTGACCACGCCGGCGGGCGAGGGCCCACGCGTGATCTGGGATCTCTCTGCCCGGCCGCTGCCCGCGATCCCCCTCCCCAACGACCTGGCGACCCGCGCCGATCCGGCCTCGCCCACCGGCCGGCGGCTGAACCTCTCGACCCACGCGCCGACGCGGATGGAGCGGCGGATTCGCCAGCTCGCCAACCAGCTCGATGGGTTCTCGACCTTCGGCGCGATCACCGTCTCCTT
>JAUVBO010000841.1 GCA_030591195.1 Pseudomonadota bacterium | reverse complement strand
GCTACCCACCACGGTCGAGCGGGGTGGCGGTGGAGGAGGTGACCGAGACCACCGACGGTACGGCCGAGGTGCCCCAGAACGCCAGCAAGACGGTGATCACCTTCGACGAGAGCACCGACGGCCAGCCCTTCGAGGGCGACCTGAAGCTCGAGGCGGAGAACCTGGTGCTGATCGGCAACGGCTTCGACAAGACGATCATCGCCGGCAACCTGAAGATCGCCTCGAACAACGCCAAGGTCCGCGGGATCACGGTGCTCGGCAACGTGACCTTCGAGCAGAACGCCAACGACGCCTCGGTCGCCTTCTGCGAGATCCAGGGCAACCTCGAGGTGCACTCGAACAACGTCTCGATCCTCGCCACCCACGTCTTCGGCAACGTCGACGTCCACGGCAACAACACCACGCTGGTCAGCGTCGGCGTCGGCGGCAACTGGAAGGTCAACGACAGCGTGGTCTGCGTCGACAACTTCGCCTTCACCGACTCTGACGGCGACTTCGACGTCGAGCTGGCGGAGATCGGCGAGGACCTGACCTGCGGCGCCAAGTAGCAGCGGACAGTTGATCCGGACTCCCGGCGAGCTTGTCTAGCGCGGCTGCCAGGCGTTGTCTCTCGCGCCGGCCACACCATAGAAGATCTGGCCGTGCCAGATCCGGTCGTTGATCTCGCCGATCATCTGCTGCCAGCTCGGCGGCTCCGGGATCGAGGTCGGCCAGGTCGTGTCGTCGGCGTCGTCGGCGTCGTCGCGGGCGTCGAGGGCGACCAGTCCCTCGAGCAGTGACGGCAGCAGCACCCGCAGCGAGCTCAGCGAGCCCGAGGGGTAGGAGGACTCGCCGGTGGCGAAGACGTCGACGTCGGCCGCCGGCTTGGCCCGCAGCACCTGGCGCGAGTAGTAGGCGTAGGAGCGGCAGGAGTGCATGCCGATGATCTGGTAGAAACCATCGGCGTAGGCCTCCTCATGGTCGAGCATGTGCTTGGTGCCGTAGCCCGAGTGTCCGTTGTACCAGACCAGCTGGTAGCGCAGCGAGGCGACCGGCTGGCCGTCGGCGCCGTAGGGCGGCTGGCCGAGGCGGCGGCGGTAGCCGGCCTCGAAGTTGCCGCGGGGGCGGTAGAGGTCGACCACGATCAGCACCTCGTCGTCGTTGGGGTCGGCCAGCGGGTAGCGCACGAAGTCGGCGTCCTCCACGTCCTCCACCGGCGCCGCGACGTCACCGTCGTCGGTGCTCTCGATCGCGTAGGGCTGTCCGCCGAGGGAGAGGTAGTCCTCGAGGGTGTTCTGGTGGTTGTCGAAGCGGCCGGAGTCACTCGCCGGCAGGATCGCGGCGAAGAAACCGCGCTTGCCGGCGAATCCCGCCGCCGTCAGGTCGTTGAGCAGCCGGTCGTACTCGGGGTAGCTGCGCGTCGTGGGGTAGACCGACTCGAGGCTGATCGATGCCTCGACCAGGTGCAGCTCGCGGGTCGCGTGGCCCACGGCGAGCTCGCAGCCGTCGTTGGCGGGATCGAAGTAGTAGTAGAGGTTCTTCTCCGAGACGCTGTGGCTGTCGTAGTCCGAGGCGCAGGGCTTGCCGACGCCGTCGCGGCGGAAGACGTTGTAGGGGTCGATCGGCAGCCGCACGTCGGCAAAGCCCAGCTGCCAGCCACGGGCTTCGAGGTCGGCCATGGTCGGGGCCTGTGCCTCGTCGTAGCCGTAGGGCTTGTCGCGGATCATGTCCACCCGGGCGAGGTAGTCGATCTCTATCAGGTCGCCCTCGGCGTCGGTCGAGAAGGCGCCGTCGGCGAAGGTGCCGGCGGTGATCCGGTAGTCGAGCACCTCGTCGACCAGCTGGTTGATCATGTAGTCGTTGCGGGACCGCATCGTGCGCTTGGCGTAGCGGAACTGCTTGTCGATCAGCTCGCGGAGCTTGGCTTGCTGCGCCACCAGCGCGTCACGATGGCCCTGGTTCAAGATGCCAGCGGGGTCGACCAGGGTGCCCTCGGCGGTGAGGTCATCGTCGCTCAGTCCGAGCACCGACCTCGGGACGACGATGCGCGAGCCGACCCGGGCCTCGATCTCGAACGAGTTGTCCGCCACCCACTGGGCGTCGCGTCCGGTCTGCCAGCGCTCGGGCGGGACGGGCCAGTCCCCACCGGGCAGATCCTCGTCGTCGGTGATGCCGTCGCCTTGCTCGGCCTTGGCTCCGAGGCCGGCGCCGGGATCGGGTGAGTAGGCCGTACCGCAGGCCGCGGCGACCACCCCGAAGGTGGCCAGGATCGCCGCGACCACCGAGCCTCGAACCGTGTTTCTGCTGCTGCGCCTCATGGTCTTCACTCGTCCTGTCTGCTTGCTGTTGTTTCCGTCGGTCGTCGTTGACCCACTGCCAACGGCTGTCGTCGGCCGGGCAGCGCTAGCCAACCGCTCGCGATCTCGCGGTCTTGCGGATGGCGCCCTCGGCCGTGGGCAGCCGGCCCCCCGAGGAACAGCAGCTTCTGTGCCATGAACGTTGAAGACCGGCGCTGGCGGTGTAAGGATCTGCGCCGCGCGACGCACTGTGGTGCATCGGAGAACAGGAGATTGGTGATGACCGACCGCGAAAACGCAAAGACCGCGCCGGTACGGCACGACGTGCGCGACTACTACGGGCGGGTGCTCTCGGACCGCGACGACCTCCAGACCAGCGCCTGCTGTGATCCTGCCGCGATGCCGGCGCACCTGATCGACATCGTCAAGCAGATCCCCGAGGAGGTCCTGCGCCGGTTCTACGGCTGCGGCTCGCCGATTCCCCCGGCGCTCGAAGGTGCCACTGTGCTGGACCTGGGCTGCGGCACCGGCCGCGACGCCTTCCTCTGCGCCAGGCTGGTCGGCGAGCAGGGGCAGGTGATCGGCCTCGACATGACCGAGGAGCAGATCGCGGTCGCCCGGCGCCACGAGGGCGAGGTGGCCCGCCGCTTTGGCTTCTCGCGGCCGAACACGCGGTTCGTCAGCGGCTACATGGAGGATCTCGCGGCGGCTGAGATCGCCGACGAGTCGGTGGACGTGGTGGTCTCGAACTGTGTGATCAACCTGGCG
>JAUVBO010000816.1 GCA_030591195.1 Pseudomonadota bacterium | reverse complement strand
GGGTCTTGAGCTTCTTCGCCGGGGTCTTGAGCCTCTTCGCCGGGGTCTTGAGCCTCATCGCCGGGGTCTTGAGCCTCTTCGCCGGGGTCTTGAGCTTCCTCGCCGGGGTCTTGAGTCCCGGCTTGCCGGCCGCTCCCGGCCTGAGAGCCCTGACGCCGGCCATGCCCTTGGCCTTGTAGGCCGCGCCGATCTTCTTCATCAGCGCCGCGCGGTCCGGAGCCTTGGTCCCCGGCTTCATCGCGCCCGGCTTGGCCGCTCCGGCGGGGGCGCCGCGCCGAGGCGGTCGCCTCGGCGGGGTGAACTTGCGCAGCGGCGCCTCCATCTTCTCGACCTTGACCCAGTAATAGGGCCCCTTGTCGTCGCTGCGCCGGCTGATCGCCACCGTGCGATCCGGCTCCTGGTAGATCACCTGGTCGAGGGTCTTGAAGCTGACGATCGCGATCTCGTCCTCTTTTTCGGAGGACGGCTCACGGGTCCAGACGAAGTAGGCGGCGACCAGCGAGGCGACGAGCAGCACCGCGTGAATCTTCACCGAGCTCTTCATCATTTCCTCCTCCTCCGTCGGGTGTAGAAGATCCCGCCGCCGAGGACCAGGGCGGGTACCGCGAAGATCGTCAGGTAGAACCAGACCTGATCCTCCTTGCGGGTGTGGGTGATCCTCACGTCCTCCTCCGACGTGGTCTCGCCGATGAACCTCTCCTCGCCGCCGAGCCACTTGATCGCGTCGAGGAAGAGGTAGGCGTTGCCCGGGTGGCGGAAGTACTTGTCCGACAACACGTCCGAGTCGCCAAAGACCAGCAGCCGCATCCCCTCCTCGGCGTCCTTCTTCGCCTTCTTCTTGCCCTTGCCCTTTGGACGGCTGGTGACGGCGGCGGCGATCTCGTAGACCTTGCGTTTCTCGGTGCTGCTGTCGAACTCGTAGTTGTTGTTGTCGTCGCTCCAGGTGAACGGCATCGAGTGCACCGTGAACTGGACCTGCTGGCCGAAGCCGTCGGTGGACGGGATCTCGGTCAGGTGGCCGGCACCGGCGAAGACGCTCGCCGCCTTCGGCGCGTTGCGGCTGAGGGTCTTGACGCTCGGGTGGGCCGAGAAGCGGATCGAGAAGACCACGTGCCGGTCGGCCTTCGAGTAGCGGACGCGGGCGTGGTAGCGGTCGTTGGCCAGCCGGACCGGTGCGTACTTGAGCCCGAAGGGCCCGAGCAGCGGCGCGGCGTCCCAGCCCGCCTCGGGGTCGAGGGCCACCAGAGCCCGGCCGCCGTTCTGGAGGTAGGTCTTGAGCGCGTGGACCTCGCCGGGCAGGAACTCCTTCCGCGGTCCGGCGACGATCACCACGCTGGCATCCTTCGGGATCTCGTTGGCCAGGCCCTGACCCACGCCGAGGTCCTTGAGCCGGTAGTTGAGCTTGGTCAGCAGGGTGCGCAGGTCGCGCAGGCTCGAGCCCTTGATGTTGTCGCGGCGCTTCTGGGAGCGCTCCTCGTGACCGACGGTGAAGTAGGCGATCTTCTGGCTCCGGCTGACCTTGAGGAACGTCGACTGGAACTCGCCGTCGAGCTTGCGCAGCTTGCGCTTGGCCCGCTCGATCTTGGTCCCGATGGTGATCTGCTCGTTCTGCTTCTTGCGCGAGAGCACCACCACGCCGTTGCGGGTGACCGACATCTCCTTGGCCAGCTTTGGCTGCAGCGCGTGATCGGCGACCTTGACGGTCATCTTCGGCGAGGCCTTGGCCAGCTCCTCGAAGTAGCTCTGGACCCGCTCCTGGACCTCGTTGGCGCCGGGGAAGAAGAGCACGACCTTCATCGGCTCGGAGAGGTGGCCGACCATCTTCTTCGACGACTCGGACGGCCGGGTGGTCTTGAAGTAGCTCAGGTCGACCTTCTCGTTGAACTCGTTGAAGATGAAGTTCACCGCGAAGACGATGCAGACCGTCATCGAGGCCACCAGGCCGCTGGCCACCGAGCGGCGGATCCGCCGCAGCTCCACCGTTCGCTTGGTGTCCATCGGCGCGTAGGAGATCTCGATCAGCAGCAGCGGGAGCATCGAGCAGACCCAGACGACCGGCCAGAGGGCCGCAAAGGCGCCGAAGAAGTGGTCGCCGGAGCGCGCCTCGTCGAAGCTCGGCCGGAGCTTCTCGGCCACCAGGTCAGCCTGGATCAGGTAGAGCAGCAGGGCGACGACGCCGCCGAGGTAGCAGAGCAGGATCCGTCGCTCCACCGGCCGCGCCGCCGGACCGAGGTCGCGGGCGCGCTTGAGGCGGCCAAAGATCGCCGCGGCGATGCCCGAGAGGGCCACCACCGCCAGCGCGATCCGGGCGCTCTCGGTCTCGACGATGCGCTCGCCGACGTAGAGCAGGATCATCGCACCGTAGTAGGTGCCGGTCAGCAGCAGGCCGCTGCCGCCCTTGAGCGAGCGTTCACTGCTCGTCGAGGCATTTGAAGTGGTCATCAGCGCCACCTCCGCGCCTGGAGCACGTGGGTCGTCAACAGCAGGAAGAGGTAGGTCGACGACAGGTAGTAGACCACGTCACGAAGGTTGAGCACCCCGGTCTGGTACTGCAGGTGCCGCTGGGGGGAGAGGTACGCCATCAGGTCGCGCAGCGGCGGCTCGGCGACGCCGGCGCCGAGGTGACAGAGGTAGACCGTGACCATCAACGCCCCGCCGGACACCGCCGCGACGATCTGGGACTTGGCGAGCGCCGAGGCGAAGAGGCCCACCGAGAGGCTCAGCGCGCCGAGCATCACCAACCCAAGGTACCCGGCGAAGATGTGTCCGCCCGAGACCTTGCCGTTGACCATCACCAGCAGCGGCATGTAGAGCGAGACCAGGGTCATCAGCGTGAAGAAGATCAGCGCCGAGAAGAACTTGCCGAGCACGATCTCGTACTCCTTGACCGGGGCGGTGAGCAGCAGGGTCAAGGTGCCGATCTGCCGCTCCTCGGCCACCAGCCGCATCGCGAGCAGCACGCCCGAGACCATCGTCATGAAGGTCGCGAAGGCGAAGAACAGCTGAAGCACCTCGGCCGAGTACTTCGGCGTGCCGCCGAGGGCGTAGTAGTTGAACAGCAGGCCATCGACGAAGAGCACGATCGCGGCGATGACGTAGCCCATCGGCGATTTGAG
>JAUVBO010000961.1 GCA_030591195.1 Pseudomonadota bacterium | reverse complement strand
GCTCGACGCCCTGCGCGTCTACACCTACCTCGATCCGGGCGAGGTGGACCCGGCGCGCGAGCAGACCGCGGACCGCCCCGTCGCCGCCGACCCCGAGCCCGCCAGCGAGACCGCCGAGCTCGCCACGGCGATGCTGACCCCGAGTGGCAGCGCTGACGAGGCTTCCTTCTGGACCCGCGCGATGGAGCGCCTCGACGACCGCGAGCGCGCGAGGGTCGGCCAGGCCACGATGTCGGTGGCCAACCAGACCCTCTCCGCCGACCGGATTCCGGCCACCGCGGACGAGCTGGCCACCGAGAGCATGCAGGCGCTGCACGCGCGGCTGAGCCTCGGCCTCGAGCACCTCAGCGGAGGCGAGCTGGAGCGGGCGCCCGAGGTTCTCTCGCGGGTGGCGCTGCAGCGAATCGCGCGCGTGGGCCACAGCCTCACCCTCGACGTGCGCAAGGAGCTGCTCGAGCTGACACGCCAGCGCCGGCTCGGGCGCCAGCCGGGAGGACTCGACCTGCTCGAGGCGCCGCGGCGTCAGCGCCTCGGCCCCCTGCTCGGCCAGCGCCCGTCATTCTTCGACGTCGAGCGCGAGGAGCCGAGACCCTTCGCTCGCCCCGCCGAGCTGCAGCTGGCGCGCGGCTGGATCCGGGCCGCCGCCCGCGCCGCCGAGCTGGTTCCGCCCGCTGCCCGTCCCGACCCGGTCCCGGATGAGCTCACCCTGGGCCAGCTCTTCGCCACGGTGGTCGCCAACCGGCTGCTCGGCGAGCCCGACGATTCCCCCGTGGACACCGGCGGCCTCGCCACGCTGGTCGGTGATCACCTGACGGACGGCGCCCTCGGGCCGGCGTGGCACCACGAGGCGACATTGCTGGCCGCCGAGCGGCTGGGACTGTCGGCGGCCGCGCTCGACCAACAGGTCACCGAGCAGATCGGGATCTGGCTCTCGGCCCTCGGCGAGGCGATCGGAACCCTTCGACCAGACGACCTTGACCTGCGCTTCGTCGGTGGCCTCCGCCTCGCACGCTGATCGCCTTGAGTCGCGAGCCTTTGGCGCGCCCTCGGGGGCTTGACAGGCTCGCTGGCGCAAGGGTAGGACCAGCAACAGGAATATCGTCTGGGTGCCGAGGGTTCAGCGCGATGAATCGGCGAGCCATCGCCCTGTTGGTTCCGTGTCCCGAGTGGAGCGAGAGCGAAGCGAGATGCCAAGGGAAACGATGATCCGGGTCGAAGCGCTGGAGAAGCGCTACGGCCCCAAGGAAGTGCTCAAGGGGATCTCGTTCGAGGTCCACCGCGGCGAGGTGCTCGGCTTCCTCGGCCCGAACGGGGCGGGCAAGACGACCACGATGAAGATCCTCACCTGCTACCTGGCGCCCACCGGTGGCACGGCCTACGTCGGCGGCCACGACATCGCCGAGAGGTCTCTCGAGGTCCGCCGGCTGCTCGGCTATCTGCCGGAGGACACGCCGATCTACGGCGACCAGACGGCCCTCGAGTTCCTCGAGTTCGTCGCCGAGATCCGGCGCCTGGACTACGACAAGAAACGCCGCCGGATCCGCGAGCTCTCGGAGGTCTGCGGCATCCTGGACGTGCTCGGCCAGCCGATCAGCGAGCTCTCCAAGGGCTACCGGCAGCGCGTCGGCCTGGCCCAGGCGATGCTGCACGACCCGCCGATCCTGGTGCTTGACGAGCCGACCAGCGGCCTCGACCCGAACCAGATCGTCGAGATCCGCAACCTGGTCAAGGAGATCGGCAAGGAAAAGACAGTCATCCTCTCGACCCACATCCTGCCCGAGGTCCAGGCCACCTGCGGCCGGGTGATCATCATCGCCGACGGCACCCTCGTCGCCGACGGGACGCCCCAGGAGCTCGCCGCCCGCGACAGCGACAACGCCTACCGGCTGCTGGTCGACGCCGGCGAGACGCCCCGCGAGCAGGTCAGCGAGAAGCTCAAGACCATCTCCGGCGTCTCGAAGATCAACGACCTCGACGACCCCGGCGGCGAGGAGAGCGAGATCGGGCTGCTGGTCGCCAGCGACGGCACCCGCGACCTGCGCCGCGATCTGTTCGGCTGCGTCAAGGACAACGACTGGATCCTGCTCGAGATGCAGCGCCAAGCTGCGAGCCTCGAGGATGTCTTCCGGCGGTTGACCCACGAGTAGCGAAAGACCCCCATGCACAACACGCTGACAATCTGCAAGAAAGAGCTGGGCTCGTACTTCAACTCCCCGGTGGCCTACGTGGTAGTCACCGCCCTGCTGGCGATCAGCGGCTGGCTGTTCTTCAGCCAGGCGTTCATCGTCAACGAGGCGTCAATGCGCGGCCTGTTCTCCACCGCGCCGCTGCTGTTTCTCTTCATCGTCCCGGCGATCCCGGCCCGGCTGCTGGCCGAGGAGAAGAAGTCGGGCACGATCGCACTGCTGATCACGATGCCGGTCAGGGACTGGGAGGTGGTGCTCGGCAAGTACCTCGCCGCCCTCGGCGTGCTCGCGGTGACGGTGGCGCTGATGCTGGTCTACGCCTTCACCATCGACCGCTACGGCGACCTCGACTGGGGCTCGACCCTCGGCGGCTACCTCGGGCTGCTGTTGATGGGCGGCGCCTACCTCGCGATCGGCCTGATGGCCTCGAGCTGGACCAAGAACCAGGTGGTGGCCTTCATCGTCGCGCTGACGATCTGCTTCGCCCTCTTCCTG
>JAUVBO010000493.1 GCA_030591195.1 Pseudomonadota bacterium | reverse complement strand
GCGAGCTGACCCCGGCCTCTGCCACCCGCTCGCGCACCCGCCGGTCGTCCCACAAGATGTCCAGCTCGGCAGCTGTCAACGACTGGCCGAGAGGCTGACGATCGAGCTGGGGTAGCTTGCTGTTGGCCAGCTCGACCTGGGTATCGTAGAGCCCGCCGGGCGCGCTCTTGAAGCCGTCGAGCGAGGTGGCGTAGAGAAAGAGCGCGTCGAGGCTCAGGTGCTCCCAGTCAACCCCCCCATCGGCGCAGAGGGTCGGCGCGATCAGCGAGGGCGGCGCCGTGCCGTCGTCGGCGAGCTCGCCCGGGCGGACGAAGGACTTGACGTCGGTCAGCAACGAGAGGCTGAAGACGCCGGTCCGGCGCCGAAACGTCTGGTCGTCGAGGTGGAGCAGGTTCCAGCGCACGCGCTCCACCGGTGACAGGTCGCGCCACCCATCGAGCAGCTCGCGCAGCTCACGCCCGCCGAGCACCCTGTCGATCTGTCGTTCGAGCGGACCGATGTCGTAGCCGAGGATGTCGAGCACCTGCCGGATCCGTGGCACCGACAGCCACCCGAGGTCGACGTGAGAGAGCAGCGGCGAGAGGATCCGCCCGAGCTGGCGCGGGCTTCGCCGCCTCACCCGCTCGATCAGCTCGCCAACGCCCTGATCTCCGAGCAGCTCCTCGGCTTGCTCGAGGGCGAGCCGGGCGACGTGGGTGCCCTGCACCACCCCGGCGAAGGTCACGCAGGCCACCGTGCGCTCCGCCAGGTCCGGATGGCGGCGAAGCACCTCGAAGACAATCGGGGCACCCTTGCTGTAGCCGAGGAAGATCAGCTTCTTGCGCTGATAGGGCGCCGGCAGCGCGGCCAGCCAGCGTTCGATCACGTCGGCCGTCTCGCGGTTGCTGCCGGTGGTGTTGCCGAGCTCCTTGCCCGCCGGGTGGAGGATGTCGAACGGTCCTGCGCCCGCGTCGCCGCGGCCGTAGAACTCGGTGTGGGGCTCGAACTCGATCTCGATCCCGTCTTCACGCAGCAGCGGGCGCTCGGCCGGACGGCCGTGCAGCAGGTTGGCCTCGTGCACCGCCTCCTCGAAGATGCAGTGCTTGATCGTGTGTGCCGCGTAGCCCGGCACCATCACCAGCGCCACCTCACCGCCGTGGCCCGCGACTAGCGCATCGACCACCGCCTGCCCCTCGGGCGTATCGCAGAAGCTCTCACCTGCCGGCGCCGGGCGGTTGCGAGCGCGCTCGATCGCATCGAGGAGCTGGGTGGCCTCGGGGCAGCTCCGACGAACCGCGGGCGCCACGCTTCGCGACAGGTCGAGGGTCGCCACCGCCCGGCGAGCCTCCGGGTCCGCGTAGACCGCCCGCCGCGCCTGGTACGCCCCGCTGGAGCTGCCCGCGGCGCAGACCACGTCGAGCGCCTCGTTGAAGCTGGTCGGGGTGTAGTGGCTGTGGGCGGCGAGCTGACGGGCCAGCTCGCGCTCCTGATCAGCAGCGAGGCCGCCGAGGACCCGCTCCTTGCGGATCTCAGCAGCAAACAGCTGGTGCAGCAGCAGCTTCCAGTCGATCACCGCAACTCGGCTGGCGTCACACCGGATCTTCCGGCGTCAGCCCCAGCATGCCCTTGGTGAAGTCGAAGTCCCGGATCGCGTCGAACTTGGCGTTCGTCAGGTCGACGAACAGGCCGTCGAGGTAGCAGTCGCCCTCTGGGCCTGGACCGTAGGCCCCCAGGCGGTCCCGCTGGCCGTCCTTGAGGTACTTCACCGTCCAGTCCTGTCCCCCGTTGGCGGCCCGATCGTTGTGGCCACCAAGACGGTGACTCCCGCCATATTGATCGGGGACACCGGTAAACACCCCGCCGATCTTGCCCAGCGCTTTCTGGAACAGGTTGGGCTTCACCCCACCGGCCCCCTTGGCGCTGTGACGATCGAGCGGGGCCGACTGCTCGGTGGCGATCAACAGCGTCCTTCGCCCCTGGAACCTCTGCTTGGAGAGCGCGAAGTACAGATGCCCGTGCTCGCCGTTGGGGTAGATGCGGTTGCCCGAGACGGGGTTGGTGTTGCCCTCGCCGCCGAGCGCGATGTTGACGCCGTAGTGGTTGCAGGTGCTACCTGTCTTGTTCTCCTTGCAGTTCTTGCGGATCCCCTGGATCAACAGACGAGACCGATCGCTGGCGACGCCGTGGGTGGCGGCCATCCGGCCCTGGGGCCGGGCGCCGTTCCACAGCCACTCCCAGAACTGACGTTCCTTGGCGCCCGAGGGCAGCTGGACCAGCACTCGAGCGGTGTGCGAGATCACCGAGGCGACCGGCCCACCCTTCCGGTGCCAGGGCGTCCACGACAGCATGCCACCGCCATCGCTCCGACGAACCATCAAGCCGCCCTTGAGGAGGATGGTGAACACGCGGCACACCGTCCCGAGCTTCCATCGCTTCGCGCGCTGATCCGGCTGCTTGTGCAAGAAGCCGTACCACATCGCCAGGTCCATCAGGAACTGCTGCTGGGCGTCGAGTGCATCGAGCTGCCGCAGTGATACTCGGGGGCCGTTTTCGATCAGCCCCTGATAGATTCCATCTACTTGCCCAGCGTCACGAATCTCTTCCCAGGGCACTCAAACACCTCCGTCAAGCCTTGCTATCGAGCGGTTCAGCTGCTGCTTCGTCGTGGGGCCAGCTCTCCTTGCCGCTGGGCTCTTGGACGCGAGAGCTGCTTCAACGCCTCTGGCGGATCTCCTTGATCCGCTTGTTGGCGATGCTGCGGTCCTTGCCGCCGTGCCGGAGGTAGCTGCGGAAGGCGTCGATCGCCTCGTCATTGCGCTTGGCCTGGCGATACATGTGGCCGAGGTCCCAGTAGGCCGGCGTCAGCCTCGGGTTGAGGCGCACCGCGTTCTCGTAGTGGGTGATCGCCTTGTCGGTCTTCTCCAGCCGCCGGTAGAGCACGCCGAGGTCGAACTCGAGGTTGGCGTCCTCCTTCTTCGCCGCCGCCTTGGTCAGCCACCGCTTGGCCTCCCAGAGGTAGCGCTTGCGCTTGCCATCCATCGCCGCGCCGGTCATCCGCGTCGTGGCCTTGCGGTAGGCGAGCCCGAGCTGGTGCATGTGGTCGGCCTTGCCAGGCTTGGCCTTGATCGCCTTCTTGAGGAACTCGATCGCCTTGATCGGATCCTTGCGGATGTAGAGCACGCCGACCTGGGCGAGGATCCGGTCGTCCTTGGGGCTGAGCTGAGCCGCCCGCGCGAGCGTGCGCAGCGCATCGGCCTTGCGCCCGGCGCGGAAGTAAGCCAGCCCGAGGCTGTACTGGATCTGGCCGTTGTTGCCGTCGAGCTTGGCCGCCTGCTCGAGGTGCTCCACCGCCTTGCCGTGGTCACCCTTCTTCCGGTAGAGAATGCCAATGCTGTAGTGGGCCGCGGCGTAGCCGTCGCGAGCGCCGATCGCCTCCTTGAGCGCCTTGATCGCCGCGTTGGTGGCGCCCGCGCGCTTGAAGACCATCGCATCGTGGTAGTGGGCCGAGGCCCGATCAGCCCACGCCGGCGCGCCGATCGTCATCGTCACCACCATCGCCGCCACCGCCAGGGTCGTCGCTCTGCAAGTCGCGCTCACCGTTTCCTCCACTCGGGCCATGGGTCTCGTTGGTCGTTCGACTGCCGCAGGCGGCGATCGATTCACCGGCCGCAAGTTTACCGCCTCGGCCAGGTCTTGTCGCCGGTCCGGCTACGTCTTGTCGCCGGAACCACCGAGCTCGATGCCGGCAGCGCGCGCCACACCGAGAAGCTCGCCGAAGGTGCCAGCGAGGAAGCCGCCACTGCCTCCGGTCCCATCCGCGCGGGAGATCTGGGTCACGTTGACCGACTTGGTGCACCGCGCCAGCGCATGAGCCATGGCCGGCAGGGTGCTGGTCACGAGCTCGTACTGGATCCGCTGGTCGGTCAGCTCGTTGGCGATCTCCTGCTGCTGGCGGGCGACGGTCGCCTGCAGCTCGGCGCGGAGCCGATCGATCTCGACTTGCTGTTGGAAGATCTGCGCCTCGGCCTCGACCCGGCGCCGCTTGAGCGACAGCTCGGCGTCAGCCTCGTAGCCCTGCAGCGCCGCCTGCTGCTCGACCAGCTGCCGAGCCAGGGCCGCCTGCTGCTCGGTCCGCTCCTGCTCGCTGTCGTGCTCCAGGGCGGCGGTCACCCGCAGAGAAGCCACCTCGGCCAGTCGCACCCGCTCCTGCCGCGCCAGCGCCTGCAGCCGACTGTGCTCCTCCGCCTCCTGCCGCTCGCGCTGCAGGGCGAGGTCCGCCTCG
>JAUVBO010000187.1 GCA_030591195.1 Pseudomonadota bacterium | reverse complement strand
GGCGGGCTGCGCTTCTTCGTCCAGCGCGATGCCCTCGACAGCCTGCGCCGGTTCATGCCCGTGCAGATCTACTGGCACCCCTGGCGAGGACTGGAGCTGCTGGCCACGCGGGGCGTCCGGGGTGCTAGAAGCTGATCCCGATGCCGCCTGCCAGGTCGTAGCGCATCCACACCTGATCGCCAAAGTAGAGGTCCAACCCAAACGGATCGAACGAGAAGAAGAACCGGCCGAAGCGCAGCTTGAAGCTGAAGGCGACCTTGAGGTTCATGAAGTGGTTGGGATCGCCGCCCCGGGGTGCACGGAGGCCGTAGCCGAGGTGCATCGACGGCGTGCCGCTGAGGGCCACGCCCCGGGAGCGGACGATGGTCAGCTCCCAGAAAAACTTGGGCGCAGCGGTGAAGACGACCACGTCGTCGCCGAAGGCCTCCGACAGGGCGATACCGAGACCGGGGCCGCTGCGCCAGCGCGAGAAGTGAAAGCCGGCCTCCTGCTGCAGCTTGACCTGGGTCGTCGAGCGCACCATCTCGATGCCACTGCCGGCGCCGAAGGCAAAATGACCCGCGACAGCGGGCAAGGAGAGGAGCGTGACGAGCAGCGCCGCGCCCAGGGCGGCGGTCCAACGAGCACTGTTGATTTTCATGATCTGGATCCCTTTAGCGTTTTTTGGCAGCCCGAGGACATGAAGTGCCGCCTACTGCAATGTGCCCGCCAAGAACCGATCACCCGCCAAGGCCTCGCAATCACCAGAAAGCGCCCTGACAACCCCACCCCGGGCCCCTGCACCTGCGGGGTACGACCTGCAGGCACACGGCAACACCCGCCGGCCCCCAATCCCCGACGACATATTCTTGTATTTTCAGTCCGTTAACGCATTCACTGTTGCTCGTGGTTGCGAGCGGCGGTCGTGTCCGCTAAACGAAAGAGACGCTGGTTGCTGCCTAACCCACCACCGTCACGGAGAAATGCCGCTCGATGGCCGGTATCGGTCAGACCCTGCTGCTGTTGTTGTTGGTGCTGTCGGCCTGGTGCGCCGCGATGGCGATCCTCGCGGCCCGGCGCCGCGACGAACGGCTCCTGGTCGGCGCCGAGTACCTGACCTACGCCGTGGCGGCAGCGGCCACTGCGGCGATGGCGATCCTGACCTACGCCTTCGCGGTCTCTGACTTCTCGCTGACCTACGTCCAACAGCACTCCGAGCGGTCGATGCCCCTGTTCTACCGCATCACCTCGGTCTGGGGCGGCCAGGAGGGCTCACTGCTGGTCTGGGCCTGGATGCTCGGGCTGCTCGGTGCGCTGGCGGTGCGCCGCAATCGGTACCGGCTCCGCGAGATGCTGCCCCACACGATCGCGGTGCTGATGGGGGTGATGCTGTTCTTCGCCGTGCTGCTGGTCACCGCGTCCAACCCGTTCTTGCCCTTCCTCGTCGAGGTGCCCACCGTGGGCAAGGGCCTCAACCCACTGCTGCAAAACCCCTACATGGTCAGCCATCCGCCGGCGCTGTACCTCGGCTTCACCGGCATGGCGATCCCGTTCGCCTTCGCTTTTGGCGCGCTGCTCAGCCGCCAGAGCGACGACAGCTGGACGCTCGCCGCCCTGCCGTGGGTTCGCTTCGCCTGGTACTTCCTCGCGCTCGGCCTGGCCCTCGGGATGCTCTGGGCCTACGAGGAGCTGGGCTGGGGCGGCTACTGGGGCTGGGATCCGGTGGAGAACGCCGCGCTCTTCCCCTGGCTGACCTGCACCGCCTTGCTCCACTCGCTGACCGTCCAGCGCCAGCGCGGGATGTTCCGCGGCTGGACGGCGTTGCTGGCGCTGCTCAGCTTCGTGCTGACCATCTTCGGCACCTTCCTCACCCGCTCGGGCTTCATCGAGTCGGTGCACGCCTTCTCGCGGTCGAACATCGGCTACGTGTTCCTCGCCTTCATCGCGCTGGTGCTGTTGTTTGGCTCCGGCGTGATCCTCTGGCGTCGGCGCCGGCTGCGCGGTCGCCACCGGGTCACCGCCGCGATGAGCCGCGAGATGTGGTTGTTGATGAACAACTGGGTGCTGCTGGTGGCGACCCTGCTGGTGCTGGTGCTGACGATCTTCCCGACGATCTCCGAGATCTTCGGACCGAAGCGCAAGATCGAGCCGGCTGCATTCAACCTCTGGATGGCGCCGGTGGGCATCGGCCTGCTGCTGCTGACCGCGATCTGTCCCCTGCTCGGCTGGCGCCGGACCGCCGCCGCCGCCCTGCGCCGCCAGCTGATGATCCCGCTCGGCGTGGCGCTGGCAGTGGCCGCCGCGCTGCTGATCGCCGGCGTCCGTCACCCTCTGGCGCTGCTGGTCTGGTCCCTCGGCGCGATGGTCTTCGCCAGCGTCAGCCAGGAGGTCGCACGGGCGCTGGTCAAGCGGGCCGGCCAGGCCGAGGGCTCGGTCAGCGGGGCGCTGCGCGGTCTGATCACCGCCAACCGGTCACGCTACGGCGGCTACGTGGTGCACCTCGGCGTGGCGCTGATGTGCATCGGCTTTGCCGGCGAGGCGTTCAAGACCGAGCGACAGGTGGCGCTCCAGCGCGGCCAGCGCGCCCGGGTCGGCGACTACACCCTCCGCCACGACGGCCTGCGACAAGAGGCCGACGCCGAGAAGCGGATGCTGACCGCGACGATCACCGTCTTCGGCCGCGGCGGCGACAACCTCGGCACCATCGAGCCAGCGATCTGGACCTTCTTCCGCCGACCCTCGATGCCCACGTCGGAGGTCGGGCTGCGACGTGGGCTGATGGAGGACCTGTTCGTCGCCCTCGGCAACGCCGACCCGAGCAGCGGCGCGGCGACCTTCAAGCTGGTGATCAACCCCCTGGTCAACTGGATCTGGATCGGCTTCCTCGTGCTAACGCTCGGCGCGGCCATCGCCCAGATCCCCGCCTGGGGCCGACGCCGACGCCGACGCCGACTCCGGGCGCTCGCCCTCGCGGACGGGAGGCGCCAGCCGATGTCGCTGATCGCCTTCGCCCGCTGGACCCTGCCCCTCGGCTTCCTCGGCCTTGGCGTGGTCGGCGGCCTGCGTGGCGGAGGCATCGAGGGGGCCACCTTCGCCGGGGTCGCCGGCGCGACGCTGGGGTCGCTGCTCTACTACCTGCTCTGCGCCATCGCGGTGATCCTCGGCCACCTGCCGAGCGGCCAGCGCGACGGCGTCGAGCGATCCCGACCCCTCGAGCTCGACCGCCAGCTCATCGCCCGATCGGTGCGCGACATCGAGCTCGACCACGACCTCGGCAAGCTCGATCGCCAGCAGGCCGACGAGCTCGCCACCCCCCTGCGCGAGCGGCTGAGACGCCTCGAGCTGGAGATCGACCGCGCCGCCGGCGAGGCAGACCCGCTGGCCCGCGAGATCCTCGCCCTGGTCGACGAGCGGCTCGACGGACCGCCTGTTGACGGGCACGAGGCGAGCGAATGAAGCACTTCGGCCGCCGCACGCCGCTCGCCGGGCTCTTCGGCCCTGAGCTTGTCTTCGGCCTGCTCGTCGTGGTCGGGGGGACGGCCGTCGCCGGGCCCGATCAGGCCCGGCCCGGCGGCATCGGTCGCCTCGGCCGGATGGCCGGCGGCAGCGACCAGGGCGGGATGTACGGCCAGCCGCTCTACCAGCCAGACATGGCGGCGGGCACGGTGACGGTGAAGGTGATCCGCGGCAGACTCGACCAGGTGGCAGTCGACCAGCGGGTCGAGCTGCACCAGCGGCAGCAGGACGGATCGCTGCGAGAGGTCGCCGCGGCGAAGACCAACCAGCAGGGACGGGCGACCTTCGCCGGCAAGCTCACCAGCGGCCAGCGCTACGTCGCCGTGATCCCTCCGGGCGAGGGCGGCAGACGGATCGCCTCGTCCGCTTTCGACGCGCCGAAGCAGGGCGGCGTGCGTCTGATGCTGTCGACCGGGGGCGACCCGGGCTCAGCGCCAGCGAAGGGCGCGCCAAGCTCAGCGCCGGCCGCGGGCGCGCCGGCCTCGGCGCCGGCGAAGGGCAGGAGCGAGAGCGGCGCTGCCGAGCTCGAGCGCGACGCCGGCCTGCCAACGGGGGCCGTGGCGGTCAGCGTCCGCAAGGGCGGCGAGCCGGCGGGCCAGGTGAAGGTCACGCTCGCCGGCAGCGACAACAAGCACCTCTCCGGTCGGACGAACGCCGAGGGCGACGTGACGCTGACTCCGGCCGCCGGCGCGAGCTCGCTGTCGGTCACCGTGGTCCACGACGAGCTGAGCTACAGCAGCGGCACCGTCGCCCGCGCCACCGCCGGAGGGCTGCGGCTGCACTTCACCGTCTACGATCGCACCAGCGACCGGACGGTGCTCCGCTTCGGACCCGGCACCCACCTGATCGCCAGGGCGGCCGAGCGGCGGGTCGGCTTCCGCCAGGTGATCACGCTGGTCAACACCTCGAAGAGCAAGCTGTTCGACCCGGGCAAGGGGCTCGAGCTGCCCCTGCCCGCCGGCGCGGTCGGGCTCGACCTCGGCTCGAGGGAGCGGAGGTTGGTCGAGGTCGACCGCCGTCGCCAGCGGGTGCTGCTGACGGGGCCGGTGCCCCCGGGCGAGCTCACCCTGCAGTACACCTACGATCTGCCCTATTCGGGGCCGTCGCTGGAGTTCCGCCAGCGACTGCCGGTGGCGGCCACGCGCCGGGTGATGGTGGTGATCAACGGTGGGCCGATCATCGGCCACGGCCCGTCGCTTGAGAGCTCCCGGCTGGAGAAGATGGAGTCGACCCAAGCTCGGGTCTTCGACCTGCGGGCGACGCCGTCCATGGGGATGGTCGAGTTCACCCTCGGCGGACTGCCGAGCCACGACCGGCGGCCGCGAACCGTGGCCCTGGGGCTGGCCGCCCTGCTGCTGCTCTGGGGGGTGCTGGCCGCGATCAGCGGCGACCGGCCGACCCGGCGCAGACGCGAGGCGCTGTTCGCGGCGCTGGTCGATCTCGAGCGACGTCACCGAGCCGGCGATGCGACGGACGGCGACGCCGTCTACCAGCGCCAGCGCCAGCGGCTGCTCGCCGAGCTGCGACAAGTGTGGCAACCTGCCGACCGATGAGCGAACGAAGCAGAGCCGCGGCGCGGCGACCCTGGTGGTTCTACCCGCTGACGGCCCTGACCGGCATCGGGTTCATCGTCGCGCCCTACCTGATCTTCGTCACCACCCCGGTGGTCCCGAGCATGGGGCTGAGCCAGAAAATCTTCTACTTCCACGTGCCGTGCGCCTGGTTGATGATGCTCGCGGCGCTGCTGTCGGGTGTCAGCGGCACGACCTTCCTCTTCCTCCCCAGGGGCCCCCGGCCCCGCAGAGAGAGCGCCCGGTCCGCGGCCGACCGCTTCTGTGGTGTGACCGCCGAGCTGGTGGTGATCTTCGGCGTGCTGGTGATGACCACCGGCCCCCTCTGGGCCAAGAAGGCCTGGGGGCACTACTGGGTCTGGGACGCGCGGCTGACGACGCTGCTGATGCTACTGTTGACCTTCCTCGCGGCGCGCATCGCCCGGCGCTACGCCGGCCCGGCCGGGCGCCAGATCAGCGCCGGGATGGCGATGTTCGGCGCGCTCAACGTGCCGCTGGTCTACGCGGCGGTGAAGATCTGGACCACCGCCCACCCTCCAGCGACGGTGGCGCGAGCCCTCTCGCCCGCCCTGCGTCCGGCGCTCTTCGTCAGCCTCGCCACCTTCACCGCCCTCTTCGGGCTGCTGCTGGTGCTCTCTCTCGGCGTCGAGCGCCAGCGCGCCCTCACCGACGACCTGCGACTACGGCTCGCCGAGCTGCGCGCCGACGCCCGCCGCCGACGCCGGGCAGCGCGCGCCGACGGCGCGGACAACAAGGAGCAATGAGCAGATGAGCCCTTTCCAGGATGTCATCGCTGCCCCCCCGGGGTCTCCGGTTCCCTACGTTGCCCTCGCCTACGGCCTGGTCTGGGTCGTGCTGCTCGCCTTCCTCGTCGCCCTCTGGCGCCGCCAGGGGCGCGTGGCGAGCGAGCTCGAGGATCTGCGCGCCGAGATCCAGGCCGCCGAGGAGCGCGACCGGGGCCCGAGAGGCTGAGAAGCGCCCGCGATGAAAGAGGTCACTCCCGGCTCGCCGGAACACCTGATCGTCAACGATGAGCTACGGCTGCTCGGCCGGGTGACGAGCGCCCTCTCCCAGCTCAGCGCCGACAACGCGGGTACGCCCGACTACGACGCCGAGCTGATCAGCCTGCGCGATCAGGTGGGTGAGGCCAAGCCCGAGGACATCCCGGCGCTGGTGGAGCAGATGACCCGCATCGCGGCCATCGC
>JAUVBO010000328.1 GCA_030591195.1 Pseudomonadota bacterium | reverse complement strand
CCGCCTTGTGGGCGTTGCGAAAATACTTGGTCAGCCGGCGGGCCTTGGCGGCCGTCGAGGTGTCGGCGCCCGCAGCCGCGGGTAGCAGCGCCAGGCCCAGGATCAGGGCAATCGTTCGATGCATGAAAAGGATCTCCTCCCGGAAGGTCCGGAATTTGCCGTCTTGGTGTTGATGGGGCGACCCGACATTGCAACGACCGTGCCCGCGCCATTGGTGCAAAAAGCTCAATGCTCTCCTGCGACATCAGCGCAGCGGGTCCCCGGCCGGCCACTCGACTGACCATCCCTCCGACCGGATCTCGGTCACCACGGTCGGCACCGACGACCGCGAGGGCTAGAGGACCAAGGGAAGGGCAATCCTGTGGCAGCGCATACAGAACGGCTGGCGGTGCCGTGGCTCGCGGCGCGAGGGGGGTCAGCCGGGGAAGCTGAGCTGGTAGTTGCCGTCGTCGGCGAGGTCGCCGGTCCGCGCTGGTGGCTGATATTCCAGCATTTCTTTGAATTCATGAATTTTTCTCTCTTCTCGAGACGGGGAAGACGACAGAGCCCTGGCTGGGGAAATTGCTGCGGAGCAACCATGCGTCCGGCGCTGTCGGCCATCATCGCCCCCTAGAGGTTGAGTGGCTGCTCTGAGGTTGAGTGGCTGCCGGGCCGTCGCTCGAGGCCGTCAATCCAGCATGCCGGCCGTGCGATGCCAGTCATGGCGGCGGACGCCGTCGAGCCTCGTTGCCGGGGCGCGTCACAACATTGCAGCCGTGGCCCAGCCGTCGCGCTGCTGAGGTGGCCCGCTCGTTGCATAACAGGCAGGCAGGCGGGCAGGCAGGCGCGGGTCGGCGAGAGCGCCCGTCGGCGCCGTTCGTGCCGAAGGCCGCCTCCAGCAACGAGAGCACGATGACCGCGCTGCATGCCACAGGATGTGCCGTGATCGCGGTCGTGGCGATCACGACCACCGCCGCGGCCCAGGGGCGGCACTCCCGCTCTTCGGCCAGCGGCGGACCAAGAATAGCCAGGACCTCACCGAGGGAGATGACGGTTCGCGGCCGGCCACCCAAGATCGGCGTCCCGACCAGTAACCAGCTCGTGCAGCAAGTCCTGTCCAAGCTGAAGGCCGGTCGGATCGACCCGCGACAACTTCGCTTCGAAACCCTCCAGAACAACGCCCGAGGCTTGAAATTCAGGATCTACCACCAGCGGTCCTTCGCCGGAAAGCTCGAGGTCGTCAGATCGGAGCAGGAGGCGCACGTCTCGTTCGTCGGCGTCCATCATCAACTGAGGGGCAAGGGACTGGGGCTCACGCTGTTTCTCGTGGCCGCCCAATGGGCCCATGACCAAGGCGCTACCCTGGCCAAGAGCGACGACACCACCAGAGCGGCCGACAGCTTGTGGCAGCGGCTGCGAAGCAACGGATTGGCCGATGAGGAGCCTCGCCCCAGCAAGAACTGGACGCCCAATCCAGAGAGCGACGGAGCCTATCTGCGCTTTCGTCCGGCAGTTTTCGCTGGGCAAGGCTACCGGACGCTCCTGGACCTATTGTCCACGCAACCAGTGCCGAAACAAGCGCCGTGGGCCAAGGAGCCAGAGTGGCGCTATTCGAGATCAGAGTTCTTCCGCAGCGGAGGTCCCACCATTCCCACTTGGGCTTCGGGCGAGATCCCAGTGACCTGAAAACACCGACGGGGGGCGGCACGACCGTCGTCTGGTGAGGATCGCCCCGACACCACGGAGTATCCTGCGGGCCACGCAAAGATCGTTCGACCTCGAGCAACAATCGTCGAGCGACCGATGAGCGAACCGCGTCGGGAGTCAGCGTCTCACCCTCGACCGCAGAGGAGGTGACGGCCTCCTCGACGAGGGCGTCGACCTGTAAGCGCATCAGATCCCACAGTGGACGTGATCCGCTACGCCGGACAGGTTGTCAGTCATGCCGCAGCTCGCTGCTGATGGCAATCCTCGAACAGTGCAGGCGAGTATCCGACGCCGTGGGCTGTGTGGATTCGCGTGCGGTTGTGGAAGACCTCGATGTAGTCGAAGACGGCGAGCTTGATCGTCATCGCGTCGACAACGCCGAGGTTCACCGTTGGCCGAGTCCATCCAGCCGCCGGAACCGCATTGGCTGGACGTCGGAGCACCGCACCGGTCTGTCAAGCGGCCATCCCCATCGCGGGTCATTGGAAGCAACGTGGGGATCAACCGGACGATCATCGATTACTCGGTCGGAAGCCGCCGGACGCCTCCACCCATCGTGCCTGCCGCGGGCGGTCGGATTATGGGCTCCAACGTGCACGTGAACGAAACCTGGGTCAGGGGCCTCGGGGCCCTAGCGCAGATGACGACGAGTGCGTACATCGCAACCCTCGCCTGGCAGGCGAACATGATGCAGCAGGCGGTCCAACTGTTGCGCCCGTGGTGATCGACTTGCCGACCCAGCACGGCTAGGTCGCCCCTGCTCGCCCGAGGGGTTTGACCTTGGCGCTGCTGGTGTGGCCCCGCCAGCCGCAGTTGTGGCTGGCGTACTGGCTGCCAAGCGGGCGCTCGCTCAGGCCTTCCCCGCCTTCTTCTTCGTCCGCCGCGGTGCCTGCTCCACCTTCCCCTCCCCGCGAGCGGCGCCACCATCAACTGGTTGAAGCTGACGTCGTCGTCGGCCGCCTGCTGGACAGGTGCGCGCCTGCAGACTGCATCCAACAAGCCCTGTAGGTTAGTCACATGAAAAGGACGGCGCGACTACCGCGCCGGCCGTGGCCCGCACCCGGGCCACGGTGGCCTCGGTTCGCCAGCCCAGGTGTACCGCGCAGGGCACACCGTGCAGGCTTGCGGTGATCGCGTAGTCCGCCGCTGCGAGGTTGACCAGCCAGCCGAGCGCGGGTTGACCGGTCGCCGGCTGCCGGGCGTCGGGCAGGCCGTCGTCGCCGGCGTAGATCGGCCCGCAGCCCGAGGTTGGCGTGAGGTCGAAGCGAACGCCGGGCCTGTCGGCCGCGGCGAGGATCATCGCGGCCTGCGGGTCCAGGGGCCGGTCGATGCCGGCGGCGAGCGCGTCGAGGGCCAGCGCCGACACCAGGTAGTGGTAATAGCCGCCTGCCGGCTGGCGGGCCGCCCGGGGCAGCTCCAGGGGCAGGTAGCCGGTCTTGCGGGCGACGAGAGTCACGTCCTGGTGGTCGGGGACACCGGCGAGGCTGAACAGCCCTCCGGCGCAGCTGGTGGCGCAGGGCACCGCCGGGTGCTCCTTGACGCAGACCTCGACCCCGGCCACCGGCTGCGGGTGCCCGAGCGCGAAGAAGCCACCGTGCACGTCCACCGTCCGCGTATTGGCTGCCTGCAGAAACACCGGACGGCTGAACGCCCGGCGGCGGCAGAGGGGCTCGTCGTCGTCGCAGCTGCTACCGAGCAACACGCGGGTGACCAGCGTGCCGGTGCCGAGCACCCCGGCGGCGCCCGGCGGCGGGTCGGGCAGGCTGGTCGACCTCATCGCCGGCGGCCCCTCGAGCAGCCAGGCGAGCTGACCGTTGTCGGTACGCCGCGAGACGAGCATCACGCGAGCGGAGGGCTCGGGGTTGGTCCAGTCGATCGTCGAGCCGCGCGGGATCGGCGCCGGGCTCGCCGGCCAGGTCAGCACCGGCGTCCGGAGAAACCCTTCGACCCTCACGGCGGCCCGAGGGTAGCCCTCGACGATGATCTCCGATCGGGGGCCATAGGCGGGCTCGCCGAGCTGCGCGACGTAGACCGTTCGCACCCCGTCGAGGTCCTCGGCCGCGATCTGCGCAGCCGTGATGTGCTCGACGGTGTAGGCGCGCTCGGTGTCGGCGCGCTCGCCGCTGGCCCGGGCAGCGAAGCGGGTGCAGCTGCCGAGCAGCGCGCCGCGCCCGCGCAGGCCGACCCAGCAACCAGGGCGCGCCGCGCCGATCGCATCGGGCAGGACGATCGAGCCGCGGACGTTCACCGAGGCGATCGGGCGGGCGAAGTCGAGCGAGGCGAAGCCCGGCTCGCCGACGGCGCGATCCCAGCGTGACCAGCCGTGGACCTCCGATCGGATCTCGCCGAGGGCTGTGCCGGGCTCGTCGGCGAGCTGTACGCCGATGATCGAATACCGCCTCGCGTGCGCGGCCTGCAGCTCGAACGGGCCGCTCACCGCGGGCCGCTCGAGCCGCTCGCCGTAGACCGTCGGCCCGAGGATCACCCGGGTCGCTGTCGGGTCGAGGTTGAGCAGCTCGCCGGAGACGGGCTCGGTGGCCCGGGGCTGATTGGTCAGCAACCGCAAGCTCACCTCGTCACGAGGCGACCGGATGCCGACCCGGCTGGTCAGCGCGTGGCCTGCGGCGTGGGCCGTCACGCTGGCGGTCCCGGCGCTCCAGCGGCCAGCGGAAAAGACCACCCGTCCCTTGGCGTCGGTTGTCCCGACCAGACGCTCGCCGCCTGGCAGGTCCGCCGCGACGGTCGCGCCGGCCAGAGCCGCCGGCGTGCCGTGCCCGGCCCAGCCGCCGGCCCATGAGTTGCCCGAGAGCGACAGGACCCGCACCGCGAGACGATCGCCGGCCGGTAGCAGTGCGATGGCCGGTTTGTCGACCGGACCGTCGGCCTGCAGCAAGGTCGGCGGCGGAGGGGCTGGAGGAGGCCGACCGGAGCAGGCCGGCAGCAGCACCAGCCCGAGGCAGCCGAGACAGCACAGCCACCCAGCGCGGCACCTCATCAGCGCTAAACAACACCAGCCCGCTTGAAGCCTCATCCCCCGCTCCTCCCCTCACCATCTGCCAGTATCGGAAGCTGCTTCGCTTCAGGTCTTCGATGTACGATCTTGTAGGTGTAGAACCTATTGTTACGCCAATCGCGGATTTGTCACGGGTGGCACAGCGATCTGGCGCAGCATTTTTTGTTGGTCGGCGCGCGGTGACGCGATCTGGCACAGCGTGGTCGCGTCAGTGGTCTTCTTCGCGATCCGACAGCAGGCGTGGCTCCTGGTGCTGACCGTGGCAAGCGGCTACGATTTCACGGTGAGCTCACGATTCCTTTGTTGGCGACAAGACCGGGTTCATTAGTCCCGCTAGCCGAGTATCACTGCCTCTCGATCACGCTCTTCTTCCGCGAGCGCGTCTAACCTTCGCCTTGGACGACGTCGGCCAGGCTCCGGCGCCGCCATCCAGCCCGCCGGGGCAGCGCAGAATCGCCGCTGACAACTGTTTGCATTGCTCGGAATGATTGAGTGTTCTGGCGGCGCGGGG
>JAUVBO010000302.1 GCA_030591195.1 Pseudomonadota bacterium | reverse complement strand
GCGGGTCGGGTGGGCGCCGGCAGCTCCAACGGGACGCCCCGGGATGCGGCCAGCTACCTCTTGCTACAGCGTCAACAAGCCGGCGGACGACCTGTCGGTCAGAACCACCAACCGGAGGCGACGCGAAACTGGGGCGCGACCTTGCCGGCTACGTCGATCCCGGGGCCCGTCCTCGAGGGGTCGCAGTCCATGATGCACAGCGCGTGCATCTTGCCGCCGAGGCCGGCGGTGACGCCGCCGGCGATCAGCAGCGAGAGGCGGCCGGCCCCGCGGTAGGTGTAGCCGATCTCGGCGTTGAGCCACGCCCCGGTGTGAAGCGTCTCTGCTCGCTCGGGATCGAGGCTGGCCGACAGACCGACGCCGGCGATGAACCGGTGGTGCTCGCTGCCGACGCTGAGCTTGGGCATCAGCGAGAGCTGGACTCCGGAGTAGCCGTAGCCCACGCCGCCCTCGAGCTCGAGCACGGGCGCCGGCGAGAAGGTGTAGGTCATGCCGGCGAAGCCCACGGCCGAGGCGTAGCCGAAGTTGAGGCGCACGTCGTGGCGCAGGGTGGGCAGCGGCGCTCTCTCGATCTGGGGCTGAGCCGCTCGGGCCGGCCGGGCGGCGACCAGCAGGCTCGACAGACAGGCGATGGCAGCCAGGGCGGTGGCGAGTCGGCGCCGTAGCGTGTTTTGGTTGGTGTTGGTCATCGGCAGGCTCCTCGTAGGCGGACGGAGACGGCGAATGCATCGCCCGGGCCAAGCCGTAACTTCCTGAAGACAACGGCGTCGCCTGACAGATCGACAGGTCGCCTGACAGGTCGATCGACAGATCCGTCCAACCGCTGTCGGGCGTGTGTCGAGCTCCTGACATGTAGGGAGGACGAGAGATGTCCCCCCGTGAGGGGCGGTCTCAGCGGTCTTGGCTGGAGATCGCCTGCTCGGCGCGATCGCGCTCCCACGGCTCGTCGACCTCGTGCCAGCCGTGGCCGCTGATGTCAGCGATCACCGGGCGTGCGCCCTCGCTGGCGAGCTGGCAGAGCACGCTCTCGACGTTGGCCGCTTCGCCGAGCGAGCCGGCGGTGGCCTCCACCGCGGCGGCGTAGGCCTCGCGCCGGTCGCCGGGGACGTAGGTCATCCCGACGTAGCCGGCGTCCCAGCGCTCGAGCTGCTTGGACATCGTCACCACTCGTCGGGTCTCGTCTAGCTCGACCTTCATGTCGTCGGCGCCGAGCGGCCGGTCGAAGTCGCAGAAGGCCGTGACCTCGGTGGCGCTGCCGGCGGCGTCGGCGACGATCCGCGCCACCGCCTCGGGGTAGATGTGGTCGGTGTTCATCAGCAGGAACCCGCCCGGCTCGAGGGTCGGGTAGCCGGCCTTCATCGACAGCAGGTTGCCCCGGCGGAAGTCGGCGTTCTCCACCACCAGCGCCCCCTCGTCGGCGCCGCGGACTCGCGCCTCGAGGTCAGCGTAGCAGAAGCCGCCGACGACGATCCGCCGGTCGACGCCCGCCTGGCGGGCGAAGCCAAGGGCCCGCTCGATCAGGGTTCGGCCGGCCACCTCGACCAGCGCCTTGGGCTTGCTCTCGGTCAGGTCCTTGAGCCGAATTCCCATGCCGGCTGCCATGATGATCGCTTGCATCGTCCCCCCTGCTTGGTCAGGCGGCCGCGCCGCTGCCGCCGAGCAGGGCCAGCAGCTCGCCGATGGCGTCGATCACCGGCGCGCCAGGATGCGCGACGGCGAACTGCTCGCGGGTGAAGGTCCCGGTGCGCCCGACGAAGGGCAGGCCGGTGTCGCCGGCCAGCTCGCCGTCCTTGAGCGAATCACCGACGAAGAGGATCGCCGCACGCTCGATGCCCCAGGTCTCGCAGACGTGCTTGACGTGGGGCTCGCCCTTGCCCAGCCCGTCGCCGTGTCCGAGGGCCAGATCGAAGGAGAAGGCCGCCCGCCCGGCGAACTCGTCGACGTAGTGCTGGGCCGAGTTGGACGAGAGCACCAGCCGCAGGCCGCGCTGGCGCAGGGCCTCGAGCGCCGCGACGGTCTCGGGCGGTAGCTTGGCGGCCTCACAGATCGACCGCTTGCGGTGCTCGAAGGTGTCGGAGGTCTCGTCGTTGCGTGCGTCGCCGGGGAAGATCACCTCGAGCTGGTGGCGGAAGGGGATCCCGGAGGTCTGCAGGTAACGCCGCCGCGCCTCGGAGCTCGGCATCTCGAAGTTGGCCTCGATACACTCGGCGGCGATGTCGGCGAAGCCGCCCATGGTATCGATCAGGGTCCCGTCGAGATCGAACATCACCACGGTAGGGGCGGGCGAGAATCGACGATCGTCAGTCATGTGATCTTCGCTCGGTGCCGTGCTCTCCCCGATCGTTCGCCGAGCGGGGGACAGGCCGCAGGACTATGGTCACACCCGGGGGCGATTGCAAGGAGCTCATCCGCTGCCGAGGGGCGGGATCCGCTCCACCGGTACGTCGAACGCGGTGGCGAGTCGACGGCGCGTGCGGTCGTCCACGGGGGCGCGGAGCTCGAGCGGGCGGTCACCGGTGAGCACCAGCACCCGGTCACACTCGGCGAAGGCGTCGACCAGCTCGTGCAGGACCATGACCATCGCCAGCCCCTCCTCGGCGCGCAGCCGGCCGAGCAGCTCGAACAGCAGGTGCCGGTGACGCAGATCCAGGTGGCTCGTCGGCTCGTCGAGCAGCAGCAGCGGCGCCGCCTGGGCGAGGGTCATCGCGATCTGTGCCCGCTGCCGCTCGCCGCCGCTGATCTCGCCGAGCCGGCGAGCGGCCTCGGCCTCGAGCGCGCAGGCGGCGAGCGCCCGGGCCACCGCCACCCGGTCGGCTGGTCGCGGTCTGCCCCAGGCCCCGAGGTGTGCAGTGCGGCCGAGCTCGACCAGCTCGACCACGGCGAGGTCGAGGTCCACCGCCGGCGACTGGGGCAGCATCGCCACCCGCCTGGCGCGAAGCTCGGGCGCCGCGCGCCAGGGGTCGTCGCCCGAGAGGTGTGCCTGTCCGCCCCGCGGTGGCAGCACGCCGGCGATGGTGCGCAACAGGGTCGTCTTGCCGACGCCGTTCGGGCCGACCACCGCCACCGCCTCACCGGGCTGCAGGGTCAGGGTCAGGTCGCTGCCGAGCAGCGGCCCCCCGCGGTGGCCCCACCCGAGGGCCTCGGTGCAGAGCGGCAAGGTCGCCGTCATCGCCGATCTCCGCCGCGAAGCTGAGCCTTGAGCAGCACCAGCAACACCGGGCAGCCGACCAGGGCGGTCAGCACCCCCACGGGCAGCTCCTCGGGGGCGAAGGCGGTCCGCGCTGCGGTGTCGGCGACGATCAGCAGCAGCGACCCGGCGCCCATCGCCGCCGGTAGGCTTCGGCGCAGATCCTGGCCGACCAGCAGCCGCACCGCGTGGGGCACGATCAGCCCGACGTAGCCGAGCAGGCCGCCGAGCGAGACGCCGAGGGCGGTGAGCAGGCTGCTGAGGCCGGCGGCGCGGCGCAGCAAGCGCTGGGCGTCGACCCCCACGCTTTGGGCCGCGTCGGCGCCGAGGGCGAAGGTGTTGAGCCGGTGGGCGTCGGCGCGCAGCCAGACGGCGGCGACCAGCACGCCGCAGGCCACCAGCGCCAGCTGGAGCCAGCTGGCGTAGCCGATGCCTCCGATGAGCCAGAGGGTGGTGATCCGTAGCCGGAACGGGTCGAGCCGGGCGAGGATGAAGGCCATCAGCGCGGCGCAGAGGGCGTTGACCACCACGCCGGCGAGGATCAACCCGAGCACCGTGACCCGGCCGCCGCTGCCCCGGGCGAGGGTGAGCACGAAGACGCTCGCTGCCGCGGCGCCGCCAAAGGCCGCCAGCGGCGTCAGCCACCAGGCGCCGGCGTCGCTGGCGAGCACGCAGCGAACCAGCACCACCGCCAGCCCCGCGCCGCCCGAGATGCCGAGCAGGTAGGGGTCGGCGAGCGGGTTGCGGGTCACCGCCTGGAGCACCAGTCCCGCCAGCGCCAGGGCGCCACCGACCAGCAGCGCCGCCGCGGCTCGCGGCAGTCGCCAGTGGATCACCAGGCGCTGGTCGATCTCGCCACCCCGATCGCCCCCGAGCAGCGCACCGAGCCAGTCGCCGCGGAAGGTGAGCTGTCCCTCGGCGCTGCCGAGCCCCACGGCGACCCACGCGGCGAGGGCGGCGAGGCCGATCAGCGCGAGGGTCCACGGGATGGTGCTGCGGCGGGCGGGCATCACCGCGCCCCTCGCTGCTCGGCCGATCCGGGGTGCAGCGCCGCGGCGAGGGCCTCGAGCCCGTCGACCAGCCGGGGACCGGGCCTCGACAGCAGGTCGGCGTGGATCCGGTCGATCACCCGCCCGGCCTTGACCGCGGTGATCTGCTGCCAGCCGCGTCGTCGTCGCAGGCGCGCCAGTCCGTCACCAGCGGTAGCGGCCGGGCCGGTGCCGGCGAAGACGATTACCTCCGGGTCGGCGCGGACGATCGTCTCGGCGCTGACCTGGATGTAGGCGCGCTCGGTGACCGTGCCGATGACGTTGTCGCCGCCGGCGAGCCGGACCAGGTGCCCGACGAAGGATCGCGGCCCGGCGGTCCACGGCCGCGCCGGATCCGAGCCGTCGATCTCGATGTAGACCCTGAGCCGGCGCCGCCCGCTCTGCGCCCGCTTGACGCGCTCGAACCGCTGGCGCAGGCGAGCCGCGAGGCGCTTGGCCTGGTCCTCGCGGCCGCAGAGTCGGCCGATGGTGACGATGTTGGTCAGCACGCGCTCGAACGTCGGCGGGTCGAGCACAGCGACCGGCAGCTCGATCCGCTCGAGGGCCGCGAGCCTCCCCGGGTCGTGGTGGCTCAGCAGCACCAGATCCGGTGAAAAGCCTGCCAGGTGGTCGGGTGAGAGGCGGAAGGGGTCGGTGGCTGGCCGCGAGCGGATCGAGCGCGGAAAGTCCGAGGCACGGTCACGAAGCACGATCTGGCCGCCGCAGCCGATGGCGTGGAGGATCTCGCTGTGGGAGGGCGAGAGCGAGGCGATGCGCCGGGCAGGCCGGACGAGCTTCACCTCGCGGCCGAGATCGTCGGTGATGGTGATCGCGCCGGCGCCCGGTGGGGGCGATGCGTCGGCGATCGGCCGGACGGCGGACCATCTGCAGCCGCCGCTGGCTGCCGGTCCGAGCGCCAGGGCCAGCACCCCGGCGAGCCACCATACCTTCGCCCGCTTCATCGTCCCTCCTCATCGCACAGGAGGCGGGGCGGCGCAATCGCGCGCCGCCTCAGCGTCGCGACGAGGATGCCCGCGGTGGCTAGTGCTTGAAGCGGCGCAGCTCGGCCCAGCGGAAGGCCCTCGGCCACAGCGGCGTCTCCACCGGCCTGGCCGGGTCGAGGGCAAACCAGGCGCTCTTGCTGTTGGCGGGTCTGAGGAGGTGCAT
>JAUVBO010000070.1 GCA_030591195.1 Pseudomonadota bacterium | reverse complement strand
GACGCCAGGCTCGGACCGATCAATAACGTGCTGGCCAGGGTGATGATCCCGAGCGTCTCCAGAACCCGCCAACTCGGTCTGAGCTGCGCAGACCGATCCCCAGCTACCGTCGCCCTCGGTGATTCTTTCTTGTTTTTCGCTGGTTTCTTTTGTTTGCGTGCCAAAGGCGCACGTCTCCTGCAAGGCGGATTGGGCCTAAACACCTACAAAATGCCACATGTTCTTACTAGTAGGTTCGTATCATACTCGACCCTGCGCCGCCGGTCAAAACCATGGCAAATATGCGCGGCGACGGGCCGAGTGAGAGCAGGGGTTGCCGCGACCGGGCGCTTTTGTCTATTGTGCGCCGTCCGTACCAGACAGCGTCACGACCCGCGACAGCAAGAGAGGAACTGACCCATGAAGCAGCAGCGACGGACGGCCATTGTGATCGTGGCCGGGTTCGCAGCGTCCTTGATGACGGCCTGCGGCATCCCGGAGATGAAGCACAACGCGGTGCTCAAGGACCTGCAGGCGTGCAAGAGCACCATGGCATCGACCAAGAACGACCTCGACGCCACCGAGGCAGAGCGCAAGAAGCTGTCGAACCAGCTCGCCGCGCTTGGCGGCGAGAAGGACGCGCTGGCGGCGCGCCTCGGCGCGACAAAGAAGGAGATCGAGCAGCTGCGCCAGGCGCGCGCGCTCGAGGCGAAGCGCCTGGCCACCTTCAGGCAGCTGCTGTCGCGGCTCAAGTCGATGATCGACTCGGGCAAGCTCAAGGTCGAGATCCGCAAGGGCCGGATGATCGTCAAGATGAGCGACAAGATCCTCTTCGACCCGGGAAAGACGAAGCTGAAGAAGGACGGCCAGGCGGCGCTGAAGGAGCTGGCGGCGGTGCTCAAAGACATCGCCAAGCGTGACTTCCTCGTCGCCGGCCACACCGACAACATCCCGATCAAGACCCGCCGCTTCCGCTCCAACTGGGAGCTGTCGGCGGCCCGAGCGGTGCAGGTGGTCAAGTTCCTCCAGAAGGAGGGCGTGGACCCGAAGAACCTCTCGGCGGCCGGCTACTCGGAGTACGACCCAGTGGGCGACAACAGCACCGACGAGGGCCGACGCGGCAACCGCCGGATCGAGATCGTGCTGATGCCGAACATCGAGGAGCTGCCCAAGCTCGACCTGCCAACCAGCTGAACCAGACGTGGCCGACCGATGGCTGATACCGCTCCCGTGATCACACCCGACGTCGCCCAATGGCTGCGCGAGCTCGCCGACCCCAAGTCGGACAAGCTGCTCGCCGAGATGCACCAGCTGGCGCAGGAACGAGACTTTCCGATCGTCGGCCCCGAGGTCGGGCGGCTGCTGGCCCAGGTCACCCGCATGCTCGGCGCCAAGCGGGTCTTCGAGATGGGATCGGGCTTCGGCTACAGCACCCTCTGGTTCGCCCGGGCCGTGGGCGAGGGCGGACGCGTGTACCACACCGACGGCGACGAGGAGAATAGCCGCCTGGCGCGGGACTTCCTCGGCCGTGCCGGGGTCGCCGAGCGGGTGGTTTTCTCCGTCGGCGACGCGCGCGAGCTGCTCACCTCGACCGTCGGCCAGTTCGACATCGTCTTCTGTGACATCGACAAGCACCAGTATCCCGCGGCCTACGACGTGTTCCGGGAGCGGGTCCGGGTTGGCGGCGCGGCGATCATCGACAACCTCGTCTGGAGCGGCCGGGTGGCCCGCGGCCAGAGCGACCGTGACAGCCAAGGGGTCCGCGAGTACATCCGACGGATGTGGAGCAACCGGACCTACCTCTCCAGCCTGCTGCCGATCCGTGACGGCGTCGGCCTGTCGCTCCGGCTCGCCTGACCTGTTGCTGGAGATCTAGCGAGCCAGGCAAGAAGGAGCCCGAGATGCGCGTATTCGAGAGCGAGAGCGGAACGCTGGTCGTTCGCCTCGACGTGGACGAGGAGATCGTCGCCAGCCTCACGACCGTGGTCAAGGAGCGAGGCCTGAAGGGCGGTGCGATCACCGGCATCGGCGCGGTGAAGAACACCACCCTCGGCTACTTCGACGTGCACACCAAGACCTACGACCGGCGCGTCTTCGCCGACGACTTCGAGCTGGTCGGGCTCACCGGCAACATCACCTGGGTCGACAGCGAGCCGATGATCCACCTTCACGCCGTGCTCGGCGGACCGGACTACGCCGCCGTCGCCGGGCACCTGTTCTCGTCCGAGATCTCGATCACCGGCGAGATCACGATCACGCCCAACGAGCTCGCCCTGCAGCGCGGCCTCGACGAGCGCACGGGCCTCAAGCTGATCCAGGGCTCGGGCTGATCCCAGCCTCGAGCTGATCCCGGCCCGGCGTCACTGCACCCTGTGGGCTGCGCACGCCGGTAGGCGGTCGGCGAGGACCGCTGCCCACTGTCCGCTCCGCGATCGATCCCCTCACCCCTTGATCCCTCACTATTTCCAGGCTCCCTCGATGGCCTGGAAGTTGCTGTCCGCTTCCCTCCAACCCCCCTTTGCCACGCGGAGGATAGACGTGCTCGTGCCGAGGCTCGACATTCGCTGGCCGCCGCTGGTCCTGATCCTCTGGCTCGCTGGCTGCACCAACGGCGACTCCAGCGGCACGGGCACGCCGGCTCGCAGGCCAACCCAGGCTCGGGGCACGTTGATCGCCGCCGGGGTGGCGATGGAGCACTACGGCTCCTGCGGCTTCGTCTGCCACTGCAGCGCCTTCTCCGACGGGATCAACGACATCCTCCACTTCGGCTGCGGCGGTCAGCTGGGAGTGGCCGAGTGCGACGCCCAGCCGATCGTCACCGTCCCCGCTGCGTCCGCCCTGTCGAACACGGTCTGTGACCAGCGGGTGGTGGTCTGCCTGCGGGGAACCGACAGCTGCATCGAAGCCACGGTGATGGACACCGGCCCGCGCAACTGGGAGGGCAACACCAGGCTCTTCAACGCCCTCGGCATCAGCCCCGCCGACGGCCGATGGGCCCAGCGCGGGGGCGCCTGCCTGCCCGGGGAGTTTGCCGGCAACACCGGGCACTGCTGCACCTACGGTGGCGGCGCGACGACGGTCGACATCTACCAGGCTGGCCCGCCCGGTCCGGTGCACGCCGCCGTGGCCTGCGGCGAGGTGCCCTATCAGGGCTTCGCCTGCGACCGCAACACCCTGCGCCGCTGCGACGGCACCCTCGATGGCGTGGTCCAGTGGGGTGAGACCGCGTGCGGCAACAGCGGACGCCAGTGCACCCTCGGGATGACCGATCCCCAGTATCCGTCGGCCGGCTGCTGCGGCCCGACCGAGGACCCCTACCACCGGATCTGCCTCAACCCGATCGCCGCGCAGTCGTGGATGGTGGCGGTGCCGGACAGGACCGACGGACAGGCCTGCGAGCGGCACCTCGAGTGCATCTCGGGGGTCTGCGGCTGCAGCGCCCAGAGCCCGACCCAGACCGTCTGCCTCGCCGCAGGGACCGTGGCGCGTCGCTGCCACGGCGAGCCTTGCTCGCCGGTCTCCCCTCCGTGCGCGGGCGGCTGCGGTTGCGTCCCCCACCCGCAGCTGATCAACCTCACCGGGACCTGCCAGGCCCAGCCCTCATGCAGCTGGACCGGCGTCTCTCGGCAGCCGTGCACCGCCAACGCCGACTGCGCCCAGTGGGGCGGCCGCTGCGGCTGCATCGACGGCCAGTATCGCTGCCTGCCGCAAAACGCGGCGGCCACCGACAACTGCGGGATCCACGCGCGCAAGAACCAGCGCGAGCCGTGCAGCAACGGCGACGAGTGCAAGTCGGGGCTGTGTGGGGGCTGCTGGACCGAGGCGGGCGGGGTAATCAACGCCTGGAAGGTCTGCCTGCCGACCACCCTTCACGGCAGCACCGCCGCCGGTGCCTGCGGCCAGCCGGGCCACCGCTGCGACCCCTCGAGCTTCACACCCCAGTGCGTCTCGGGCTCGTGCGCCTGCACCAACGGGCTCGACGCCACCTGCTGCTAGTCCCAACACCCGCGCGCCGCGTCACGGCTCGGGCCGATCGTGTCAAGCGCACGCGACAGGCTGTGCCACTGTCAAGTGCGCGTGACAGCGGCAGGTTCGCCATTCATCGGGTCATTCCGCGCTGTTACACATCGGGGCCGTGCTGGCCCGCTCCGTGCATTGACCAGGCCCGATGACCCGACGGCCCCGACCGCGCCACGAATCGATATCAGAGCGAGGAGGCACCCGATGAAAAGAACAACGACTTGCTTGGGCATGTTGCTGCTGGCCAGCCTGGCGATCGCCGCCTGCGGCCGCGCCGTCGACGACATCTCGCCGGTCCAGGCGATGAACCTCGAAAACGGAGAGGTCAAGACCTTCGCCAGTGAGGGCGAAGTGCCTCCGGGATGGGGCGTCTGCCCCGACAGTGGCTGCACCCAGGAGCCGCCGCCCGGCGTCCCGTGCCAGAACCTCGGCGTCGAGCTCTGTACCAAGGATCCCGCGTGTCGCCTTCGTACCCTCGGCTGTAGTAGCCCCGGCAGCCCACCCAGCCAGGGCGGCAGCTCCGGCAGCGGTAGCGCTGACGCCGCCGAGCCGATGCCCGTGCCGATGCCGCCCGAGCCGAAGGATGACCCGATCGCCCCGCCGCCCGAGCCCGTCTGCGAGCAGGTCTGCGTCGCGAAGGACAGCTTCACCTGCGAGGAGCTGAGCGACCAGCAGGCCTGCGCCGACCGCTCGGACTGCCAGTGGGCCCAGGGCCCCTGCCCGGCGATGCCCTGCGCCTCGGACGGCACCGGCTGCGACGTCGCGTGCCCCGCGACCTGCCAGACCAAGGGCCCGCAGCCCTGCCAGGCGCTCGACCAGAAGAGCTGCAGCGCCCGGACCGACTGCAAGTGGGAGCTCAGCGTCTGCCCGGCCATCGCCTGCGCCGACCCGGACGATCCGACCTGCGTGGTCGAGTGCCAGGCCTTCTGCCAGCCCGACGACGACGTCAAGCCGCCCCCCTCCGGCGACTGCTTCGACAACAGCCAGTGCGGCGACGGCCAGTACTGTTACCTGGAGCAGGGCTGCACCGCCTGGGCCACCGACACCGACAGCGGCAGCAGCGACGAGGAGCCCGGCTTCGCCGCCCCGGAGAAGCCCCAGAACCTGGGTGTCTGCAAGGAGCGCCCCGACAACTGCAACATGATGTATGGCCCGGTCTGCGGCTGCGACGGCAAGACCTACGGCAACGACTGCATCGCCGCCGGTGCCGGGGTCAACGTCGCCCACCCCGGCGAGTGCGGTCAGCCCCCGCCCCCGCCCCCCCCCAGTGGTGACTGCTTCGACAGCAGCCAGTGCGGCGAGGACGAGTTTTGCTTCATCAGCGAGGGATGTGGCTTCGACCAGGCCGACCCGATGCCAGGTGGCGGCGCTGCCCCGCCAGCCCCGATGGGCACCGGCCTCTGCACCGAGCGCCCCGACGGCTGCTACGAGATCTACGCGCCGGTCTGCGGCTGCGACGGCAAGAGCTACGGCAACGACTGCATGGCCGCCAGCGCCGGGGCCAACATCGCTCACCTCGGCAAGTGCGATTCGACGACGCCCCCCCCCGAGCCTGCCTGCGTCACCACCGGCTGCAGCGGCGAGATCTGCGCGTCGGAGCAGATGGAATCCGACTGCTCCTGGAAGCCCGAGTATGACTGCCTCAAGCTGACCCAGTGCGGCGCCTTCGGCGTCAACGGCAGCTGCGGCTGGAAGAAGACCACCGACTACGTCAACTGCGTCGCCCAGGCGCAGACCCCATAAGGAACCATCGGGGCCTCGATCGAGGCCCCGCCGCTCTCCCGCCGTCCACTCCCGCCCCTCCCGCCGTCCACTCCCGCCGTCCACTCCCGCTGCGCCAGGTCCGAATAGCTCATGCCGAGGCGCCCTTCGATGCGTCGCCGAGGCGCGGGCGACGAAGAGCCGGCGCTACCCACATGCCTGGCAAGACGAAGCGAACGGACGCACCTATTGAGGACAGCCCGTCTGAAACCGTTTCGTCCGCCCTAGCGGCCGCATCGGCCCTGGATGTACCATCCAACGCCGCAACGTCCGCGCCAGCGGCCTCATCTATTTAGGACAGCCCGTCTGAAACCGTTTCGTCCGTTGGGTGGAGCCTTGCGGGCCCTGAGCCATTCAATACCCTCTGTCCAACGGAGCTAGCAGGCAGGAGAACAGAGGCCGGTCTTGAGCTCCTCGCAGGTCGCGTTGCCGACGCAGTCGTCGGGGCAGGTCTCGGCCTCGGCGCTGTAGCCCCCCCCGCCTCTTTTTCTCTGTGTCATACTCGCCGTTCAATCAAGGCCAAAGGGACATCGATGTTCGAGCTGCTGGCCGCGCTGGGCCTCCTGATCGCCCTGCTGGCTGCCTTGGGGCTGAGCTACCGGCGCGCCCGCCGGCGGCTGCGCGGCGAGCTGGCCTCGTTTCGCCGGATTCACCACAACGCGCTCGGAGCGCTGATCGGCGGCCAGCCCGGCTGGCACGACGAGACGCACGAGGATCACGATGGCTGGCGGGTGCTGGTCGGCGTCCACGGCGGCCTCGCCCTGCGGCTGGCGGCCGAGGGTGAGATGCGCCGATCGACGTTCATCGAGTACACCACCCGGCTGACCATCGAGCCACCAGCCGGCCGCGCCTTCGCCATCCGCGGCGCGCCGCTGGCGCTCTCCTTCGCCGACGCCGCCGAAGGCACCGAGGGTCTGGCCACGCTGGCGCCAGGCGCCGCGCAGGCCACCCGCCTCGCCGCGCTCGCGACCCAGCTGACCGTCGATCCCCGTCAGCTGGTGCTGGTCGCTCGACCCTCGGAGCCGGCGGTCCGTCGCTACAGCTACGGCATCCGCCTGCAGCTCGACCCGGCGGTGCTGACCCAGCTGGTCGAGGCCGGTCGCGAGCTCGCTGGCAGCCTCCTGCCGGACCAAGTAGGCTAGGTCACGATGGACATCGTCGAGCGCACCCTCGAGCTGGTCAGCATCCCGAGTGTAATCGGCAACGAGGGTCCGATCTGCGACCGCTTGCTCGCCGAGCTCGCCGCCGTCGATGCGGTCCAAGATGGCGTCTACGAGCTGCAGCGGATCGAGGACAACCTGGTGGTCTGGCCGAAGCGTCGTGGCCGGCCGCTGCTCGCGCTGGTGGGCCACCTCGACACCGTGCCACCGACGAACGACAACCCGCCGCGGCGACGAGGCGACCGGATCTACGGCCTCGGCGCGAGCGACATGAAGGGCGGCGTGGCGTTGATGTGGCAGCTGCTCGCCGAGCCGGTCGCCGACCCGGCCTACGACCTGGCTTGCATCTTCTACGCCGCCGAGGAGGGCCCGTTCGAGCAGAGCGGCTTGAAGCAGGTGATCGCCCGCTTTGCCCGGCTGACCGAGATCGACCTGGCGATCTGCCTCGAGCCGAGCGACAACAAGCTGCAGCTCGGCTGCCTCGGCTCAATGCACGCCCGGGTGACCTTCGAGGGGCGGTCGGCCCACAGCGCCCGCCCCTGGCACGGCGACAACGCGATCCACCAGGCCGCCGGAGTGCTCGCCCGGCTCGCGGCCCAGCCCGGGGAGGAGGTGCACTGCGGCGGGCTGACCTACCGCGAGGTGATCTCGGCAACCCTCGCCGAGGGCGGCCGGGCGCGCAACGTGGTGCCCGACCGCTTCACCCTCAACGTCAACTTCCGCTTCGCCCCCGGCCGCGAGCTCGCCTCCGCCCGCGGGCGCATCGAGCAGCTGGTCGACGGCGAGGCAAGCATCGAGATCGTCGACCAGGCGCCCTCGGGTCCGATCCCGGAGGACAACCCCCTGCTCGCGGAGCTCCGCCGCCGCTGTCCGGTGGAGGTCGAGCCCAAGCAGGCCTGGACCGACATCGCCCGGCTCGCCGCGGCCGGCATCGACGCGATCAACTTCGGTCCCGGTCAGAGCGACCAGTGCCACCAGCCCGACGAGCACGCCTCGATCCCCCACCTGATCGAGGGCGAGCGACTGCTGCGCGCGATGCTCTCCAAGCCCTGAGGTTGACACCGCCCAAGATCGTTCCCACACTTATTCTGCATGTTGCGCCGTTGCCTGCCACTGCTGATGCTGTGCGTCTTCGCCGCGAGGGTCGTCGGGCCGTCGCTCGCGGCAGCGGCCGGCCCGACTGACGATGATCTTTCCGGGCACGAGCAACACGACGACGGCGCGCCGTGCCCCGATGGCGACGACGGGGGCCCCTGCGACGAGAGCTGTCCGTGCCTCTGCTGCCCCGGGCACACGATCCTCTGGTCATCGCCCACCGCCGCGCCGCTGGTGGCCCAGCTCCCGCCGGCCATCGAGCGCGTCGAGCCGTCTGACAGCGTCCCTCCCGATGGCAACGCCTACCGGATCTTCCGTCCTCCGCGGGTCTGACCTCTCCGACAGCTGAGGTTCTTCAATCGCCTCCCGCCCGGCGGGTTGTGCGGTGAAGCTGCGGTTGGCCGAGCGGACCGCCCTCGATCGGGGACCCGCTCGCGCGACG
>JAUVBO010000509.1 GCA_030591195.1 Pseudomonadota bacterium | reverse complement strand
AGCAGAAATCTGTAGCGGTGGCACGGTGACGATCAAGGGCAGCGGCTTTCTCCCCGGGTTGACGGTCAAGATCGGCACCGCCGAGATCACCGGCGACGCGGTCACGCTGGACAGCGACATCCAGCTGACGGTCAACATCGGCAGCGTGCCGCACGGCGGCCCCTACGTCGTCTCGGTGGTCAACTCCGACGGCTGCGAGGCCCTCGAGCCGCTGACCGCCGCGCTGACCGTCACGCCGGGACCGGTGGTGATCGCCGTCGATCCGTCGACGGTCTACAACAAGGTCAACTTCCCGATCACGATCTTCGGTCAGGACTTCGACCCGTACACGACCACGGTCCAGATCGGCACCAGCCCGCCCACCGAGGTGACAATCACGGCCAGCACCGAGGGCCGCATCGACGCCGTGGTGCCCGCTGGTATCGCCCCCGGCACCTACGACATCATCGTCAGCGACGGCGCCTGCTCGTTCACCTTTGAGCAGGGCCTGGTGGTCACCGACCAGCTCACCGTGCAGCTCTGCGCCATCGACCCGCCCTTCGGCTACACCGGCGAGCGCACCGCGGTGACCGTGACCTCGGGCACCGGCGACGCGGGGTGTTCCGCGGGCAGCGACAACTTCGCCTCCACGCCGCGGGCGTGGCTCGACATCGGCGGCAACCTCCAGGCCCTGCGGGCGGTGTCCTTCGTCACCGACTCCTCGCTCACCGCCACGGTCCCCGAGGCGCTCACCGTCGGCGGTCCCTACGACCTGCTGGTGCAGAACCCCGACGGCGGCATCGGCCTGCTGGCGGCAGCCTTCGAGGTCGTCGACCTGCCGGTGCCCCAGATCGACTCGATCAACCCGGGCTCGGTGGACACCCAGTTCACCGCGAGCATCCAGATCTTCGGCAAGGACTTCCGCTCGCCGGTGAAGGTCGAGCTGTTCGACGCGGCGGGCATCTTCACCGAGCTCACCGGCGCCACCGTCGGCGCCGGCGGCACCGAGATCACCGTCGGGCTCGACGTCGGGGCTCTCGGTCTGATGACCGGCGCCTACGTGGTCCGGGTGACCAACACCGACCAGAGCACCTACAGCGATTTTTCGGCGCTGGCGATCACCAACCCGGCGGGCAACCTCGGCGAGTGGTCGACGGCGAGCGAGATGGTCACCGCCCGCCGGCGCCACGCGATGGTCGCCGGGCGGGTCTCGAGCGCCGCCCGTTTCCTCTATGCCCTCGGCGGCGACGACGGGACGAGCCCGCTGGGCAGCATCGACGTCGGGCCGCTGGACAAGTTCGGCGGCACCGGCAGCTGGTTCGTCCAGCGCTATCACCTCAACTCGCCGCGGACGGCGCTGGCCGCGGTGGCGCGCGGTCGCTACGTCTACGTCTTCGGCGGCGAGGCCGGCTCGGGGCCCGACCCGGTGGCGAGCGTCGAGCGGGCCGAGATCCTCGATCCGGCCGAGGCGCCCGAGATCGACGACTTCTCGCTGAGCCTCGGCGGCACGCTCGAAAAGGGCGCCTGGTACTACCGAGTCGCCGCGGTGCTGCCCGACACGGATCCCGACAACCCGGGCGGCGAGACCCTGCCGAGCGACCCGGTGGTGATCCGCGCGATCCAGGGCGCCCAGATGTCGCTCTCCTGGATACCGGTGCCCACCGCGGTCTCCTACAATGTCTACCGCACCCCGAGCGAGGGCCTGGCCATCGGCCAGGAGCAGCTGCTCGCCGACGGGATCACCGCCACCAGCTACGAGGACCCGGGTGACCCGATCAAGGACGCGACCCAGACGCCGCTGCGCCAGGGCGCCACGGGCGTCTGGGTCACGATCAGCGGGGGCCTGGTGACGCCCCGGGCGGCCGCGGCGGTCAACGTCGCGCCGGACAGCGGCGGGGCCCTGCGGGTCTACGTCGCGGGCGGCCGGTCCACCGGGGGCGCGATCCTCGACACGGTCGAGGTGGCGACCCTGTCTGCGGACGGCGCGACCCTCGGCGCCTTCGCCGCGGCAGCCCAAAACCTGGTCACGCCGCGAGAGCGGGCCCTGCTGGTGGTGGCCGAGCCCGAGACCTCACCGCTGGTCGCGGCGGGGACGACCTACCTGTTTGCGATCGGTGGCAGCGGGTCCGGCGGCCTGACCAACACCGGCGGCGTCAGCACCCTCGGCGCCGCCGGCGCGCCCGGGGCCTGGCAGGACATCGCCGCGATCAAGAAGGCGCCGACGGCGGCGGCGGGCTGGGCGATCGTCGACACGATCTTCTGGTTCGGCGGCTCCAACGACGGCACCACGGGGGTGGCGCAGAGCTTCTCCTGCAAGTTCACCAACCCACCCGACTTCAAGAACTGCAACAGCCTCGGCACCGGGGCCCTGCCGGCCGGGAGGATGAACGCTGCGGTGTCCCTCGAGAGCGCCTTCTTCTACCTATCCGGCGGCGGCGCCACCGATGCCGCGGCCGAAAAGACCGTCTTCAAGACGGTCTACTGAGCGAGGAGATCATCATGGGAAACGATACCTTCGTCGGTAAGACCAGCAAGCTCCTCCGCCGCACCCTGCTCCGACGCACGTTGGGCGTCGCCATCGGCTGTGCCCTGCTGATCGGCGTGCAGGCCACGGGCTGGGCCCAGGACAACGAGCTTCCACCGGACGCGGACACGGCCACGCCGGATAGCACGCCGGCGGCCACGCCGGATAGCACGCCAGCGCCGGACGCCAAGGTCAAGATGCCGCCCGCCGAGGTGGTCGGCCAGGGGCAGGCCGCGGTCCGGCCGCCGACCGTCGTCATCGGCGTCGGCGCCGGCGCCTATTTCCCGACCTCGGCGCTCGGCCCGAACTTCCTCGTCGGCCTCGACGTGGCCTACGCCCTGCCCTGGCTCGAGGGCAAGCTCGGCGTCGGCCTCGGCCTGGCCTACTCCCAGCCGACCACCTCGGGCGAGATCGCCGACAGCCGGGTGCCCGAGGGCACGGCCGGCTACGACTCGATGATGCGCGAGCTGGTGCTCGACCTGATGCTCAGCTACCGCGTCTTCTCCTGGGACAGCGTCTGGTCGCCCCACGCCGGCTTCGGTCCGGTGATCTACCTGCTCTCTCACGAGGTCGACTCGCTGAGCCACTCCCAGACCGAGACCTCGACCCAGGTCAGCGTGCTGCTGACCCTCGGCGCCGACTACCGGCTCTGGAAGGGTGCCCTGGTCGGCGAGGTCCGGATCCCGTTCGCGACCGTCGGCCAGAAGACCACCGGCGACTCCAACGTCGGCGCCGTGGCGGTGGTGGTCGGCTACCGGCTCCGGATCTGACAACGGTGGACAGATCATGACCCGGGTCGTCATCGGCGCCAACGGACAGCTCGGCGCGGACCTGCTCGAGGTGCTCCAACAGCAGGATCCCGGCTGCCGGACCATCGGGCTGACCCACGACGAGATCGAGATCAGCGACGCCGAGGCGGTCACCAGGGCACTGTCTCAGGCCCAGCCCGACTGGGTGATCAACACCGCCGCCTTTCACAACGTCGTCCGCTGCGAGGAGCAGCCGGACCGGGCCTTTGCCGTCAACGCCCGGGGCGCCTGGCACCTGGCCCGGACCTGCGCCGAGCTCGGGGCGGGCCTGGTCCACGTCAGCACCGACTACGTCTTCGACGGCGAGCAGGACCAGCCCTACGGCGAAGAGGACCTGCCCGGCCCACTGAACGTCTACGGCGTGACCAAGCTGGCCGGCGAGCACCTGATCCGCGCCACCTTGCCCCGCCACCTGATCGTGCGCAGCTGCGGGCTCTACGGCGTCCACCCCTGCCGGGCGAAGCTCGGCGAGAGCTTCGTCGATACGATGCTGCGCCTCGCGCGAGAGCGCGGCGAGGTCCGGGTGGTGGACGACCAGCGCGTGACGCCAACCTGCACCCTCGATCTCGCGCGCCAGATCGCCGCGCTGCTGCCCACCAGCCTCCGGGGGGTGGTGCACGCCACCAGCGGTGGTGAGTGCTCCTGGTACGACTTCGCCCGCGAGATCTTCAGCATCTGCGGCATCGACGTCCGGATGGCGCGCAGCCGGGCCGCTGACTTCGGTGGACCCGTCAAGCGGCCAGCGAGCTCGGTGCTGGCCAACCGCAGGCTCGCCGAGGCGGGCCTCGACCGGATGCGCCCCTGGCAGGAGGCGCTCCGCGACTACCTCGGGCGACGGGGGCTCGGCCGCGACGCCGAGCGGATCCCGCCCGGCCCCGAGCGTGCCTCCTGATTGGCATTT
>JAUVBO010000581.1 GCA_030591195.1 Pseudomonadota bacterium | reverse complement strand
TCGGCGCCACGGTCTCGTCGATCGGGCTCGACCTGTCCAAGCTGCGACCGGGCCCCAGCGTGCTGCACGGCAAGCTGGTCAACTTCGTCAACAAGGTCAAGCAGGAGCGGCCGGGCGGCTTCTCCTGCCAGGAGGTTCACGACCTGGCCCAGGCGGCCAAGCACCGGGCGAACATCGTCGGTCACGTGATCGAGCAGCCGAGCGACAACGGCCGCTGCATCGGCGCCCAGACGCTGGCCCTGCAGAACGGCAAGGTGATGATCCGGGCTGACATCGGCGAGGCCAGCGACGAGTTTGGCGGGTTGCAGTGTGCGGGCGACACCCTCGCCGGTCCCCAGCTTTACTACCGGATCGACGGCTACCCCGATCGCACCTATCAGATCACGGTCAATAGCGATTTCGACGGTGGCGAGGCCTACGTCTTCACCGCCGCGGGCTGCGGCCAGGCCGTGATCGAGGCCGACTGCCAGAGCGACGGGCTCAGCGGCACGAACAGCGGACCGCTGGTGCGCCGTCGGCCGGCGGCGTTTTCCTTCACCCCGCAGGTCGAGGGGCCGATCTACATCGCCGTCGACAGCGCGGGCGCGACGGGCAAGTTCATCCTCGCCGTGCAGGAGAGCGCCGGGCGTGCCACGGCGGCGACCAACGCCTCGGTCGACCTGGTGGCCCTCTTCGAGACCATCGCCGGCTTCGACAAGTCTCGCCGCAACAGCGGCATCCCCGGCTACAACTGCAACTACGTCGACGGGGACCCCTACCCGGCGGTCCCGGTGGCGCTCTCGGATGACGTGCGCGAGGCCGCCCACGAGCTGCTGGTGCTGATCGACCGGCCCCACGTCTACAACCCGCTCGAGCTCAAGCCGCGCGCGGACGGCACGATCCCGCAGTGCGGCGTGACGTCGCTGTTCGGCGGCCAGTACCGGCGCCTGACCAGCTTCGACGGCGAGAGCCCGTTCATCGCCGAGGCGCACAAGATCGAGGTCGCCTCCGACAGCACCCGCCGGGCGCCCGGCATGTCGCTGCTCTTCGGCGACATCTACCCGATGACCGGCAACGGTGACTTCGCCGAGTACGTCTCGCTGCCGCTGGAGCAGAGCGTCGGCTGGACCGGCGTCTTCCAGCAGTGCGTCAACGAGATCCTCGCCTGCCGCAACTGGAGCGGCCAGGGCTCCAACCCCTGCCTCAACCTGCCGTTCTGATCGCCTCCCACGTCAGCCCGATCCGATGGTATTCTCGCCTCCCAATCCAATAGTTGAGGGGAGCTTGCGATGAAAACTGTATCGATTGTCGTGGTTTGTGCGCTGAGCGTGGTGGCCGGGGCGTGTAGCAGCGACTCGGACAACGGGACGGTTGATCCGAACGAAGGCCTCGATCCCGTCGAGGAAGTCGTCACGGCCACCGGGGGCGGGATCCTCAAGACCGCAAACGGCAGCGCGGCGCTCGATGTACCGGCCGGGGCGCTCGCCGAGGACACGACGCTGACGTTGAAGGTGGTGGCCAAGGAGAGTGGCACCGCCACCAGCGTCTACGAGTTTGGCCCCGACGGCACCCAGTTCCTCACGCCGGTCACGCTGTCGATCAAGTACGACGGCGACCCGGGGACCGGCAACAAGGCGGTGCTGGCGACCTACAGCGACGGCGAGTGGGTCGAGATCGCTGGCTCCGCAGCTGCCAATGGGATGGTCAGCGGCCAGATCTCCCACTTCTCCAAGTTCGCTGTGGTGATCGTCGACGGCGAGGCGACGCTGGTCTCCGGCTGCGCGGACGTGGCCACGAGCTTCGCGGCCTGCGGTGGTGACGTCCAGGGGACCTGGAAGTTCGAAGACGTCTGCTTCGACGAGTTTCCGATCGGCTCCACCCCCTGGGAGCAGAGCTGCCCCGAGGCGACGATGGAGTACGACAGCACCTGGGACGCCACGGTGACCGTCGACGCCACGACGATGAAGGTCGCCTGGACCAGCCAGTCGACGACCTACGCGTTCATCGCCCCGAACAGTTGCTTGGCGGATGCCGAGTGCGCCGACGTGAGCAACTCGGAGATGACCTGTGCCACCGAGGGCGAGACCTGCAAGTGCACCGGCGAGAGCACCAGCACTGGTCTGCCTGACATGACCGTGAGCTACACCATCGAGGGCAACTCCCTCGTCATCGACGACGACGGCGTCAAGACGACCACGCCCTACTGCCGTCAGGGCGACAAGCTGGTCATCCAGGCGAAGATGCCGACCGGTGACAAGGAGATCCAGTACGACCAGGTGCTGGTCAAGCAGTAGGCGCCAGGCGCTGCAGAGATGTCCGAGCGCAGCCCGACGATCCTGCTGTTCGACCTCGACGGGACCCTCGTCGACACCGGCGGCGCCGGGCGGCGCGCGCTGGTGCGGGCCTTCGCCGAGCAAGGCGCTGGTGCCGATGCGCTCGATTTCTATTTTGGCGGGATGACCGATCGGGCGATCGTTCGACGAGGGCTGGCCAGCTCCGGGCGGGTGTTCGACGAGGCGGCGATGACTGCCATCGTCGAGGGCTACCTGAGGCACCTCGTCGTCGAGCTCGAGCGCGGCCCCGGCTACCGGGTGCTACCGGGCGTCGAGGACTTGCTCGAGGGCCTGGCAGGTCACTGCGAGGTGGCCGTGGGCCTCGGCACCGGCAACGTCCGTCCCGGAGCAGAGCTCAAGCTGGCGCCATCGGACCTGATGCGCTTCTTTCCGTTCGGTGGGTTCGGCTCGGACGCCGAGGACCGCAGCGAGCTGCTGCGCGTTGGCGCTGCTCGGGGGGCGGAGCGACTTGGTCACCCAATCGACAGCTGCCGGGTACTGATCATCGGCGACACGCCGCGCGACGTGGCCGCCGCCCACGCGATCGGCGCCGGGTGCCTCGCCGTCGCCACCGGCCACGATCCGGCTTCGGCGCTCGCCAGCGCCGAGGCGGTGGTGGCGGACCTCTCCTCGATCTCACCGGACCGAATCACTGCGATCGCCCGTCACGGCGGCTGAATCAGTGAATGGTCCCGCCGGACGAGCTTGCTTGGCCTGCCGCAGACCGAGCTGAAGTCGGATAGCGTGAACCAGCCGCGGGTCGGGGGCGATGCCGCGGATCCGGTGCACGGTCTCACGGGCGACTCCGAGCAACTCGGCGATCCGTACTAGTGGCAGCTCGTCCTTGAGCACCTCGAGCACCGCCCGCCAGACTGACCGAGCCTGCACCGATCGGCGGCGCAGGTTGGTCAGCCCGCTCGCCGCTCTGGCCGCCGCGAGCACGCGGTGATGTGGCCCCGTGGTTTCGGTCAGCTCGGTCACGCCGAGCAGTCGCAGGAGGAACCGGCGGTCGACCCGGGGCAGGAGTTGCCGGACCGTGCCAGCCGTTTGTGCGCCGATCACCCGCAGTCCGAGGAGATCGGACAGGTTGCTGGCCTCGTGGTAGGGGTCCCAGGCCAACCCGTGTCGCGGTTGCTGGCGCAAGATGTAGTCGAACGCCCGCAGCAGATGCCCTTGATGGAGGATCGGACGGTGGTCGGGGGGGGCGAATCCCACCGGGAGCTGGAGCTGCCTCGAGATCGAGATCTTGATCCGGCGGACCAGCTCGGCACCAACCGCCTTGGACTCGGCGTGCTCGAGATGGACGTGGTTGTCGGGAACGTTGAAGCAGAGCAAGCGTGCCTCGCTGCAACGTTCAAGGATGCTCCGCGCCACCAGTCGGCGTTGGTCGGCAGTGGGAGCGATGACCCGGCTGTCCACCAGCCGAAAGCTCACGTGGAAGGCGATCGGTACGGTCATGAGTCCTCCTGTTGCAGGAGTTCTCGGCAGACCGGCGCGCAGGTTGCGTGAAATGTGACCGCCAGGCGACAAACCCGAGGTCTTCGCTGTCAGCGTCACGCAAAGTGTGCGTCTCCGGGGGCAGACCT